>JAQCMX010000033.1 GCA_028274885.1 Haloarculaceae archaeon | reverse complement strand
GTACGAGGACACCGGCGCGACCGACTACGTCATCGACACGCCACCTCCCTACCCGACTGGCAATCTCCACATCGGAAACGCGCTTGGCTGGTGTTACATGGACTTTGCCGCCAGGTACCACCGACTGATCGGTGACGACGTGCTCTTCCCACAGGGGTGGGACTGCCACGGCCTCCCGACGGAGGTCAAAGTAGAGGAGAACAACGACATCCACCGGACCGACGTGCCCCGCGAGCAGTTCCGGGAGATGTGCATCGAGCACACGGAATCGCAGATCGGTGCGATGCGCGACACCATGCATACCCTCGGGTTCAGCCAGGACTGGGACCACCAGTACCGCACGATGGATCCCGAGTACTGGGGGGAAACCCAGCGGTCGTTCGTGCGGATGGCCGAGGCCGGCGGCGATTCGATGGACCCCGGCGACGGCTACGTCTACCGGGACGAACATCCGGTCAACTGGTGTCCGCGCTGTGAGACCGCAATCGCAGACGCGGAGGTCGAAGCCGAGGAGGGTGTCGACGGAACACTGTATTATATCACGTTTCCCGGCGTGGGCAACGACGACATCGAGATTGCGACCACGAGGCCCGAACTGCTCGCGGCGTGTGTCTCGATGGCTGTCGAACCCGGAGACGAACGGTTCGAGGACCGGATCGGCGATACCTTCGAGGTCCCGCTGTTTGGTCAGGAGGTCGAACTCATGGCGGACGACGCCGTCGACGGCGAGTTCGGGACCGGCGCAGTGATGATCTGTACGTTTGGGGACAAACAGGACGTCGACTGGTGGGCCGAGTATGACCTCGACCTGCGGATGGTTTTCAGCGAGGACGGGCACCTCACCGAGGAAGCCGGCGAGTACGCTGGATTGACAATCGAGGCGGCAACGTCGGAGATTGTCGAGGATCTACACGCCGAAGGGTTCCTGAACAGTTCGGAACCGACGAGCCAGAACGTCGGGCAGTGCTGGCGGTGTGACACACCGATCGAGATTCTCTCGAAAGAACAGTGGTTCGTCGAGGTCCGGCAGGCAGAGATCCTTGAGACAGCACAGGACGTAGAGTGGATCCCCGAACACATGTACGACCGCCTCGAGGACTGGACCGAGGGGATGGAGTGGGACTGGGTGATCTCGCGCCAGCGGGTGTTTGCGACACCGATCCCGGCGTGGTTCTGTGCCAGCGAGGCGTGTGACTACACCCATATCGCCGAGGAGTCGGAACTGCCGGTCAAACCGACCGACGACGACCCCGCAATCGATGCCTGTCCCGAGTGTGGCGGGGAGGAATGGGTTGGCGAGACAGACGTAATGGACACCTGGATGGACTCCTCGATAACGCCACTGTTCGTCCAGAACTGGCCCGAGGACGACTTCACGCCGGCGACACTTCGTCCACAGGGCCACGACATCATCCGGACGTGGGCCTTCTACACCATCCTGCGGACCGTCGGGCTCGAAGGCGAGATACCGTGGGAGGAGATCCTCATCAACGGGATGGTCTTCGGTGACGATGGCAACAAGATGTCGAAATCGCGGGGGAACTTCGTCCAGCCCGAGGAGGTCGTCGAGGAGTACTCCGCGGACGCCTTCCGGCAGGCGATGGCACTTGGCGGCCAGCCCGGCAGCGACATCCAGTTCCAGTGGAAAGAGGTCACCTCGGCCTCGCGTTTCCAGACAAAGGTCTGGAACATCACCCGCTTTGCCGCTCAGCACCTCGCCGACGACCGGGAGCAGAGCAAGAACCCAGCCTACCGGGACATCGACCGCTGGATCCTGTCGAAGTGTTCCCGGGTGGCACAGGAACTACAGGCCGATATGGAGGCGTACCGATTCGACGCGGCGTTGCGGCGGCTTCGGGAGTTTGTCTGGCACGACCTCGCAGACGACTACCTCGAACTCAGCAAGGGCCGACTCTACGAGGGACGCCCCGGCGAGCGCGACGCCGCACGGCAGGCACTATCCACCAGTCTCTCTGCCTCGCTCCGGATGCTCTCGCCGTTTGCCCCCTTTCTCGCCGAGGAAGCATGGGACGGCCTGCCCGGGACGACAGGCAGCGTCCACGAAAGTGAATGGCCCGACATCGACATGATCGACGAGGAGGCTGAGACAGTCGGCGAACTCATCGCGGCGGTTGCCTCCACGGTCCGCGGGTGGAAATCCGACGAGGGGATGGCGCTGAACGCCGACCTCGCGAAGGTCGAGGTCTACCCCGACGACACCCCCGACGCGCCGGTCGACACCTACGACCTCAGTGAGACCGTAAACGGTCCGGTCCATGTCCGCGAGGGCAAGCCAAGTGTCGAACTCGTCCCCGTGGGGATCGACCCAGACCACTCCGTCATTGGCCCGGAGTTCCGTGACAAAGCCGGGCAGGTCATCGGCGCACTCGAAGCGATGGACCCCGAAGAGATCCAGTCCCGGACCGAGACCAACGGGGAGATCGAGGTCGATCTGGGCGAGGAGGTCGCGGTCGTTCCCGGTGACGCCGTCGATATCGAGCAGGAACACCGCGCCGAATCCGGGGAGGAAGTCGCTGTACTCGAGGCCGATCAGGCGACGGTGCTGGTCTACGAGTGAGACAGGCCGATCGCTGTGAACCCCCGCCATGGGGACCCAATGTGGGGGTGTCAGTCCGACACGACGATAGCACGATTCCGTTGAAACCAAACACAGCAGTCCGTACTGGGATCGGATGTGTGGGCCCGGACTGGGGCAGTCGGTGGCCCGGTCGAACGGTATACGAGAGGCCAGTGGGCTACAGCGGGGCTTTTTGATCGCACAGCGCCTCGTAGATGCCCTCGAGTTCTGCGATCGTCCGATCGACAGAGTACTTCTCGACCGCGGCCCGGGTGTCCCAGGAGTTTGCAAGACAGCGGTCGATCGCTTCGGCCATTGCGTCCAGGTTGCCGTACTCGAAGCGGACACCGTTTTTTCGGCCGATGGTTTCGGTAAACGGCGCGACATCGGCGGCTGTGACGGGGGTGCCACAGGCGTTTGCCTCGAGCGTGGACAATCCGAGGGTATCGGCAGTCGAGGCGGTGACAAACACGTCGATCAGCGAATAAAACTGCGGAAGTGTCTCGCGCTCGAGAAAGTCACGGAACACGACGTTATCTGGTGCCTGGGCCTCGAGTTCCTCGCGGCGGGGCCCCTCACCGACGATGACGAAATCACACGCGGTCAGGCGCTTTGCAACCCGGAGAATCTCCCCGACGTTTTTTTCCATGCTCACCCGGCCGCTGTAGCCAACGAGGGCCTGATTCTCGACCGGCGAGCGGTCCCGTGGGGTAAAAAACTCCATGTCGATACCGACCGGAAGTGTGACCGGATCCACGTTGCGGTTGATATCACCGGTCGAGTTGGTGACGGTGTCGAACCGACCGAGGATGGTGGTCTCGATGGGAACGTAAATATCGCTCAGCAGCCCGGCGACCGACTCCGAGTTGATGCTCTGGTGGAAGTACTCCTCGATCGGGGTGTGATGCGTGTATATCTTCGGGAGGTCGCGTTTCTGTGCGTAGTACAGTCCCAACAGTCCAACCGGGCCGGGGCTATGACAGTGCACGACATCGAACTCGGGCAGGGTAGAGATCCGCCTGAACAGTCCCACGCGATAGCCCGAATAGAATGGGTTGGGGAGTGACCGTATCGGGAGTTCCCGACCCGCAGGCTCGTACTCGCCGTCCGGATAGAGGATCCACACGTCGTGGCCGGCGGCCTCAAGACGGTCGCGCCAGAGCTTCAGGGTGTAGGCCACACCGTCGATCTCGGGAAAGTAGGCGTCAGTAAAAAAGCCAATCCTCATCGGGACACCCCCGCGTAGCAGGCCTCGAGTTCCTCGGCGACGTTCGATAACGCGTACGCCTGGCCGCGTGCGCCAGCGTTAGCGCCGAGTCGCTCCCGGAGCCGATCGTCCTTGAGTCGGTCGAGCGCCGTCCGAAAGTTGCCGTCCGTTTTCAGGCAGTCCGTGCCGTCTTCGAGCCAGTCGAACGTCTCGATGTCCCGGACGACGACCGGCGTTCCGGTGACCATCGCCTCGAGTAGCGCGATCCCTTCGTTTTCCTCGTGCGTGGGAAAAAAGAAGATATCCCCCGCTGCGTAGGCCCCGCGGATGTCGTCGATGAACCCGGGAAAGATGCAGTTCGCCGGTGCAGAGTCGATCAACCGCCGGGTCGACCGGCCCTTCAGCGATCGATCGAGCGGGCCAAACCAGGCGAAATCGAGTTCGGGCATCCCGCGGGCGGTCTCGACGAACGACTCCAGCCCCTTGCGTTTGATCACATGTCCGACGATGAAGACGACGGGCGGCGACAGGTCGTACCGCTTGAGGTACTCCTCCCGGAGCGACTCGTGACCCTCGAGTTTCGCTGTGTCCACGCCGTTCGTGACCACCCGGGTCTCGACGTCAGTGTAGCCCTCGATAAGCCCCCGGTTGTACTCCGAGGGACAGATGAGCAGGTCTCCGAGCGCGTAGACCCGTTCGAGATAGGGGCGGAGCGGCCGTGCGAGCAGGTTCGTAAACCGGAAACTGTCGCCGAAATCCTCCGCGGTCACGTGTGTGTGGATGACCACCGGGACGTCCCGGTCACGGGCCCGCTTTGCGTAGTAGGCCGACCGTGGCCCCATGAGATTGAGGTGGAGCACGTCGGCCCACAGTTCCGGTTCCGTACTGTACTCGATGTCTAGCTCTGAAAGCATCCGGCGCTGGTGTCGGACCGACTCGCGTATCCCCCCACTAACGGCGTCTTCGAACTCAAGATAGTGGGAGACCCGCATCAATATCCGATATGATCAGGTGAATCGGTATAAGCACACTGTTTTAATACACGGCACTCGGAGCACGGTTGCGTGACGTCGCGTCGAGCGAGACGGTCTGAGGCTGGCGTGACGGGACACACTGAGACGGACCACTGTGACGGACTGTTGTGGTTTTTTACTGTCGCGCCGGCCCAATGTGGCGGTGTCGGCACACGACACGTCGGCACCTGGACAGCCTGGCCCGGTTGTCTGGGGTGGTCGTCGGTCCCGCTCAGGACGGTGGAGCAGGTTTGGTCACCGTCCCCAAAGTTGCCCGTCATTGTCGTATCAGCGCATGTAGTCGTGGACATACAGTTGCCCCCCACCTGAACCATCCAGTGGGCCCAGCCTGTCGGGGATGGCGTCGTTGAATCCTGTTCAGAGGGACAGGCGCGTTCGCCTGAGCGGAGTTGATGCCGTTTGCCTGTCTAGCTTGTCTGTTCGCGTATGAACGTTGCAATATCGACGACGACTTGCTTGTCAACAGGGTTCGGTTCGGACCACTCCGACGGTCTCCCCATCCCTTCGCCGGGCTGGAACCGGTGATTGAGGCGCTCGTAACGTCTGATCTGGACTTCGGGATCCCCGGCCAGTTTGTCCGCCCAGATGGCCAGATCGTCCTCGACGGTCACGAGAAAGTCGCGCTCGCCCTGGAGGATAAGTTGGGGAACGTCGAGTGACGCGGCCGTCTCGACGTGATCGTACCGCTGTAGCGTGCGGAAAAACGGTTTCCCACGTTCGCCGCCACCGAGATTGATCAGTTCGTCGTCGCCGATATCGAGCGTCCGGATTCGCTTGGCCAGCGCTTCGACCTGTGCCAGTTGGGCTTGGCGCTTTTGGCCTGTGAGATTGGAGTTGAGTTCTAACTGATACTCACTCTGGCGTACAATCGCGTCTGAGATCGGTTCAGCGAGTGGCGCAAGCATGATGACGCCGTCCAATGGGTCATCCTGTGCCGCGATTCGCGGGGCGAGTCGACCGCCCAGACTGTGGCCAGTAACAAACGTCCGCTCGACTCGGTCGTACTCCCGGAGCCGTTCGAGGGCCGTCAGTGCGTCATCGGTAATCAGGTCGTCGATAGTCGCTTCTGTCCGATCGATATCACACGCGACCGGTCGCTGGTCGTACCGTAATACTGCGACACCGCGGGTTGCCAGTCCCCAGGCAATCTCTTTGAATGTCCTGTTCGGGCCTACCCGTTGATCTCTGCCCTGATCGCCACTTCCGTGGACGAGCACGACCCCTGGAACGGATTCACTACCGTCGGGAATCGTCACTGTTGCGCCCAACTCACAGCCACCAGACGCAGCAAGCGTGAGCTCCTGTTCGGTAAAGACCGATTGATCGACGTACGCAGGCGGCGTCCATGTATTGACGTTGAAGACGAAGCCTTCGATGACTTCTCCGTCGAACTGCACCGAAAATTCGGCCCGTCCATCGGCGAACTCCCCCTGGGCGCCGACGATATCGAACCCTTGTTTTTCGCCCTGATACTCGATAGACGTGAACTGAACGAACTCCCCTAGGGGGGTAATATTCGATTCCCACTGTCGGGCGAGGTCGTTTTGAGAGACACTTTGTTCAAACGCGGGCGAGGCGTATCCGTAGGCTTCCTCAAAGGACTCTGCGACGAGTGCCTCTAAAAAATCCTGCGCGATTGCCTCTAGATCAGATTCCGTGACGTCCTGTTGGGGTTCGTTCTCGTCGTCTGACTGGTCGCTCTGGGTTTTGTTACTGTCGGTGGTTCCATCGGTCGTCGGATCATCGTCGCCATCGCCACTACATCCAGCGAGGACAGCACCGCTTACCCCGCCAAGAGCGGCAAGATACTGTCTCCGTTTCATCCGTTACCTCGGTACTCCGAACGGGGTTGAGAGGGACTTCGATCGTGCATCGTAAGATACCTCCGGTGTAAAGCACCCTTTACAGTAAAGAACGTTTTACACTCGTGATCATAAACCTTCTGATCGATTCCCGCCTTCCTCCGGTGCCCTCAGAGGATACATTCAGCACTGTTGGAGGGCATTCAGAACGGTAGGGGCAGCCACAATCAACCCTGAGCCGACATTTTTATATTGGTGTAAAGCATTCTTTACTGTAAAGGGTGCTTTACACCCTGGTGTCGATGACAGAGAAACTCACCGCGAAACAGCAAGTGCAAAAGCGCGAACAGTACAGTAAGTGGATAAACCGATCCGTTGGGGCCGGTGTCGTCAGTTTCTTTATTACAATGGTGGTGTGGACAATCACTGACCAACAGCTTGTACTCTTTGCTGGATTGGGGCTGTACTGGCTTGGTGCCATTGGAATGGGTATCGGATACTGGTACTCGCCGGTTGCGCTCAGAGACGAGTTCGAAAAGCACATCGAGTGGGAGGCAAATCAAGCGGTATCAGCGTTCATTGCCGCTGCCACTATCATCGGGATCCCGGCAGATGTTGTCCTCAGCACGACTGGCGTGTATACCGCTCCTGCAGCTATCCGGGGGGCGATCTGGGGCTACATGCTGCTGGTGCTTATTTTCGGAGCCGCTCACTGGTATGTGAAAGGACAGTACGAATAGCTGCGCCCTATCCATGAAAAATGAAATAGATGTTTATCGCGAACGAGTCGGGTTGAGTCAGGGTGACTTGGCCACTGCCGTTGGCGTCTCACGTCAAACAATAAATGCAATCGAACGTGATCGCTACGATCCATCGCTGGCGTTGGCATTCAAACTTGCTGCTTACTTTGAGTGCCGGATCGAGACGCTGTTCGATCCCGACATCGAACCGGTCGGAGAGTGACGATCCGCGCGCTGTAACGTGTGCTCAGTACTCCCAACAGCCGCCGTGGATAGCCTCACAGAGGGCGATCTGGGGGCAAAGAGGCCGTGTCGAAGGAATAAAAAGCCTCCATTGGATAGTTCGGTGTATGAACACGCCAACAGACCTCAGCTCGTATATTCGGGTGCTCAAGCTGGCGAGCACGCCCTCCTGGACGGAGTTCACACAGGTGGCAAAGATCGCCGGTGTCGGGATCCTGCTCGTCGGTTTCATCGGGTTCGTCATCTTCGTGTTCATGTCTTTCGTCCCGGGTGGTCCGTGATGGGGATCTACGCGGTCAAGACCACGGCGAGCCAGGAACAGACGGTTGCGGACATGATTATGAACCGCGAGGAGTCCTCGGTGCACGCTGCGCTCGCTCCGGACTCGGTGACCTCCTACGTGATGGTCGAGGCCGACGACGAGTCGGTCTTCGAGCGCGTTCTCGACGAGATCCCACACGCCCGCGGGATGGTACAGGGCCAAACCTCGATGGCGGAGGTCGAACACTTCCTCTCGCCGACGCCGGACGTGGAGGGTATCGCGGAGGGCGATATCGTGGAACTCATCGCCGGGCCGTTCAAGGGTGAAAAGGCACAGGTCCAGCGCATCGACGAGAGCAAGGATCAGGTCACCGTGGAACTGTACGAGGCGACGGTTCCGATCCCCGTCACGGTCCGGGGCGACCAGATCCGCGTGCTCGACAGCGAAGAACGGTGACGACGCCCTCGTTGCGAAGCGAGGACTGTTTGTTGGGGCTATCTTTCCTCGATCAGGGCAGGAGAAGACTCCGGAGGTGCTTGCGGATCTGCTGGCGGCCACGGCTCGACAACACGTTCCGGACGTGACGGTCCCCGGATTGGAGCAGCCAGAGACACTTGTAAACTGTCGCCAGCCGTGGGTAGTCCGGCGGGAGTGGGCGGTGTCGCCGGTAGCCCGCCCGGAGCGCCGTCCGGAGTCTGTCGGCGTGCTCGTCGTCGAACCGGAACCAGTCCACAAAGCGCATCTCCGCCCGCGCAAGCGTGTATCCCGCCGTGCTGACATGTGCGTTGCCCCAGTCGAGCAGGCCCGTGACCGTTCCGTCCTCGTCGACAAGCAGGTTATCCGGAAACAGGTCCCCGTGTGTAAGCACCGGTTGCAGGTCGACCGGTCCCGCTCCCGGGAGACGGTCGAGCAGTCGCCGCCCGCGGTCAGGGACGTACAGGCCGTGTGGCTCGCAGATGCACAGGCTATCCCCGGCCCGTGCTAGTCCGCCGGTGCGCTCGAACCGATACGCCGCGTGGAGTTGGCCGAGAATCGATCCCGTCTCCTCGAGGGTCCGGCGCCGAACCGACGGCGCGAGCGAGCGAAACGGTGTCGGACGCTCGCCGTCCCGAAACTCGTACAGCGCCCACCGCTGTCTGCGCTCGCCCGTCCGGAGTGTACCCGAGGCCAGCACCGTGGGGACGGGCAGATCGGTGGTGTCGGCCACCAGGCGGAGCACGAGCGGTTCGACCACCTCGCCGGTCCTGACGCTCGGTCCGCCAATCTTGCACACCGCGTGCCCGGGTGGACCGTCGAGTGTCAGCACATACGTTCGTGCCACGCGGCCGGCCGTGGGCTGGGCGTGTGACCGGACCGACGCCTCGAGTACCGTCGTCACAATTCGCTTGACCCCGGCCGGCAACTCCCCCATCGTCCGGGCGGTACACGACCGACGGCTTAATTTTCGTCGGTTCCAGACATCACCTGGCAGACATCGACACGAAACGGTCCTGGCGTCTGGAATCTCGAACTCGGAGTCGACACACAACACTAAAAAGCGCTCGTCGGTGACACCCTATCGGGGAAAACAGCAACGGAACTCCCATGCTGAGCAAGAGACAGGTGACGTTTGGCGTACTCTTCTGGCTGCTCGTGATCGGTGCCTTCGTTTTTCTCTCGGGCCCGGACAATTTCTTCGAGAGCCTCGATCTGATCGACTCCGAGGAACTGGCGGTGATGCTTGTGGCGGTCGCGGCTGGTGTGGTCGCGATGGGGCTGTGTTTTTACGTCCTCTCTCGCAACGTCGGGTTGGGGTTTTCCTCGGTCGAGGCGATCTTCCTCAACGCGGCGGTGAGCCTCGTGCACAATCTTACGCCCTTTGGACAGGCCGGTGGTGTGCCCATCGGCGCGGCACTGCTCTCGACGCGATCGGACAGCAACTACGAGGAGTGTCTGGCCGCGCTCTCGATGAAAGATATCGTGAGTTTCGTCCCCGCGATTCTCGTGTTCGTGTTTGGCGGGGCGTACATCGTCGTGTACACGCCATCGATTCCGAGCGAACTCCGCCCGATCGTTGCCGCGTTCACTCTGATGGTGCTTCTGGTCTGTGCGGTCGTGTTCGCGGTTTACCGCTACCCCAGGAGGGCAAAGCACGTACTCAAACGCGTTGCCGGCGGGGTAAACCGGGTGCTGACCCGACTCCCGCTGGTGCCACAACTCGACCCCGAGGAGCTTCACGGCCGGCTGGATCGGTTCGCCGACTCGATCGGCGATATCGCGACCCACAGGAAAACGGTCGTGTTGTCGAGTGCGTTCGCGACCGGTTCCTTTCTCGCGCAGGGAACCCTGCTCTGGCTCACGCTCCGGGCGGTCGACATTCAGGTGCCACTGGCGCTTGCGATATTCATCCTGCCCGTCTCGCTGCTGGCCTCCGGGCTGCCGCTCCCAGGCGGTGCCGGCGGCGTCGAGGCGGTCCAGATCCTGATGATCCTGGCGGTTGCCCCGGACTCGTCCCCGACAGCCGCGGTCATACTCAGCCGCGGACTTGTGTTCTGGACGCCCATCGTGCTGGGGTCGCTGACGCTGGTAACGCTGAAAGCCAACGATATCCGGGTCGAGAGGCGAGACCAACAATCATAATGAGCCCCGTGACGGAGACGAGGGCAATGAAAGATCAGGAGTTCGTGGAATCGGACTGGGACTACTGTCTCGTCCTCGACGCGTGTCGGTACGACGTTTTCAGCGAGGTGTACGACGAGTATCTGGACGGCACACTCGAAAGGCGCCGGTCGCTTGGTTCCTCGACGCCGGAATGGGCAACCAGGACGCTGACGGGCGAACTCGATGTGGCGTACTTTTCGGGCAATCCCTTTATCAACAGCCTCGGGATTCCGCTGAACGAACTCAAATGGGGGGCGAGCTGTGACTACGAGTGGACGGCAACCGACCATCTGGCAGAGATCATCGATGTCTGGCAGGAGGGGTGGGACGACTCGCTCGGGACCGTCCCGCCAGACAGCCTCTCGGAGTCGTTTTCCCAGCATCAGGCGGCCGTCGAGCGATGCGACCGGACGGTGCTGCACTACATGCAACCCCACGCGCCGTTTCTGGGCCGTGGCGACGGAAAGAAGCTCACCCGGATCCGCAAGGGGATCAAAAAGCAGAGCGAAGGCGACGACGATTCCCTTTTCGCGCCGATCGGTGATCGGGTCCGGCCGCTGCTCGAATCCGTCCTCGAGGGGAGTTCGCTGGCGATGAAGGCAGGGCTGATGCTCGAACTCGACACGGCCTCGGTGCTCAGCAACGGAACCCGGGAGACAGTCATGGAGCACCACGAGGTGAACCTCCGGATCGCACTCGACAGTATCGTCGAACTGGTCGAACAGTTGGACGGGGATGTCGTCGTGACGGCCGATCACGGCGAGGCCTTCGGCGAGCAGGGCGTCTGGGAACACCACATCGAGACCCACATTCCGCCGCTGATCGAGGTCCCCTGGCTGGACGTCGAGAGCTGAACTGGATTCCCCGATGGTAAGGGGTGGGCCAGCCGAGTTCAAAAAAGCGTGTCGTACGAGGCTCGGCAGGTCACTCCACGTAATCGATGTCATCACCGAGTTGCCGGGCTGCGCGTTCCTCCTCGGCCTCGCTTTGACCGTATATCTGGGGGCTTTCGACGCCCGTGACGACGATCATCGTCTCCATTTTGCCCTCGAACTCGTCGTTGACGGAGGCACCCCAGATGATGCGTGCATCGGGGTCGATACGGTCGTAGATCTCCTCGACGACACCCTCCGCCTCCTCGATGCTCATGTCCGGGCCGCCGACGACGTTTACAAGTGCGGAGTTGGCGCCGTCAAATTGCACGTCCAAAAGCGGGGATCGCAACGCGGAACGGATCGAGTCCTGTGCCTTGTTTTCGCTGTCGGACTCGCCCAGTCCGATCATCGCAACGCCGCCGTTTTCCATGATGGTGCGCACGTCGGCAAAGTCGACGTTGACGAGGCCGGGTTTCGTGATCAGTTCGGTCATCCCCTTGACCGACCGCATCAACACGCGATCACAGATCTTGAACGCGTCCTGCAGCGGCATGGAGGGCGCATAATCGAGCAGCCGGTCGTTCGGGACGACGATCACCGTGTCCGAGACCGACCGCAGACGCTCGAGGCCGGCATCTGCGTTCGCACGACGGCGTTCGCCTTCTGCGGTAAAAGGGATGGTCACAATCGAGATTGTAAGTGCGCCGGAATCCTGTGCCGCCTGTGCGACGACGGGTGCTGCGCCCGTCCCGGTGCCACCACCGAGTCCGGCGGTGACAAAGACCATATCCGACCCGTCGATCGATTGCTGGATGTCTTCGATGTTTTCTTGGGCGGCCTCCTCACCGATCTTCGGGACCGACCCCGCACCCCGGCCGCCGGTGCGTTTTTTACCGATCAGGATCTTCGTGTCCGCCGTGACCTCGTCCGCGAGGTGTTGTGCGTCGGTGTTTGCCGCGACGAGTTTCGCCCCGTGGATCCCCTCTTCGGTCATCCGGGTAACTGTGTTGCCACCCGCCCCGCCACAGCCAACGACGGTGATTTTCGTCTCCAGGTTCTCGACGACATCTGCCAGCTCCTCATCGGTCATCTGGCCCGAGGTGGACGGTTCGTCCGTCCCTGTGCTCGTCGCCGTCCCGTCTACGTGTGTCGCCCCCGTGGCAGCCTCCTCCCGGTCCTCCTCTGCCTCGTCGATGGCATCATCGATGATAGAGTCCATATTTAAATGCTGCGTAACGGTCCAATGGTTATAGTCTTTCCCCTGCTGTCAGACGCCCGTCTGACGCAGGCGCGCAGCAACTGTAAGCGCACTCGATTATCACAGATGAGTCTGGCTCGGATGGCGGGTCGTACGGTCGCGTCCCGGTTTGAACCTGAGACAGGTGACTCCGGCCACCGATGTCCCGATTCCGAGAGTGTCCGTGACCGCATCGCGATAGGAGTCGGGCGTGTATCCCCGCCGCCGGATCCAGATATCCTGGTACGGAGGTGGATACTACTCCAAAATTTGCGGGAGGAGTCCGATACTAACGGCTATAATCCCATGAACAATTTCGACCCCCCGTGGGGTCGAATATGCTCACGAAGTTATAGCCGTCAGTCTGAGTAGCACTCCGTGGCGAAATCCAAGCGTAGCCAGTGTACAACAGAGAGGATATCATCGAGAATGCAGATAACGGTATCAGCTCTGATAGTGACTGTGGCGGTAATTT
>JAQCMX010000021.1 GCA_028274885.1 Haloarculaceae archaeon | reverse complement strand
CTGGTAGCCGAGCGCGGTCAGTATGAGCGCCAGCAGCAAGAAACCGGCGTATCCAACGGCCCGCCGTTTCCATCCTTTCATGACGTTCCGGGTTGTACGGTGTTCTTTTGTATGAACGTTCTGTGTGTCCGGCGCGGAGACTGATACGGCCGGTTGTAAGTCAGTTCCGGAATTCGCCGGAACGCTCGGCAAAGTACCGGTAAATCGTTACAACCGACCGTATGAAAAAAACCACGCCAGGTTCCGGACGAACCGACACCGCCGGCCGCGTTCCATCATCGACCACCAGAGGATTCCGAGCAGAGGCGGGGCACTGGATCAAAGACTACAGGACGTACCCGGGCGAATCCGCCACGCTACCGAAGACCGTCGACAGGGAGACCCCGCGACGACCGTGACCGCAAACAAAACGAAGTGAAAAAAGGACTCACACTGATTGTTGGGCGACACCCAAGTCTGTCCCGCGCCAGTGTCACGTGTTCGTCGGTGTGAACTGTGACATCCCCGACAGGGTGGACTGGATAAAAATACCGCAGTAATCAGTATCAAAACCGCATGCAAGAGCCGCGAACCCACAGAACACAGTGGCGGGAAAGAGCAACGACCGAGGCCACCGGACGGGAAGCCTTGCTTTGCTTCCGACGGACGGCTACCTATCTATCATGAAGCTGCCACGTCCCGGATCACCCGTTCGTCGACCGGACGTTCCGGTTCGAAGTACCCCTGTACTGTCATCGCTCCTTTGTTTTGCCGGGGGCGGTGGTTCAGCTTGGAGTACACCCGGACGGTGACATGTGGCGTACCGTCGAAGGCGTCGCACCAGCGCCGGAGATCCTCCTCGACGGTAATCCGGTGGTCCTGCTCGCCCTGTAGAAGCAAGGTTGGTTCGTCACGGTGGAGGGCAGTCCCGGTGTGGTCGTAGGCCTGGAGCGTCCGGAAGTAGGGTCTGCCCCGGCCGCCGGAGATATCGACGAGCGAATCGGCGCCGATATCGAGGGTGTGGATCCGTTCGGCCGTCCCGACGGAGTACTCGTCTGGGTCAGAAAGGGGACTGCTACCGACTGGTCTCCTCGTCCCGTTGCAGGTTTCGAGCGAGCAGGTAGCCTGCACCACCGAGGCCGGCGACCGCGCCGCCGACGCCAAAGCCAGGACCGGTCCCGTCGCTGCCGTCCATCTCGGAACTCCCGTTGTCGGTGTCCGGGTCAAGACGGTCTGTCTGGCTCCCGGAGTCCGTCTCGTCCGGTGCTACGGTGCCGTCGTCACCATCGGTATCGCCCGGCTGGCCCCCGTTACCCCCTGGTGGCGTCGTCAGATCCGGTGGCGAGGGTTGCTCACCGGCCCGGTCCGGGAACAGGAAAAGCCCCGACATGGGATCGACGCTTTCGTGATCGACGCCGAGTTCTGCCCCCACGTCACCGGCACTGGCAGCGACGAAGTACTCGCCGGGGACCGCCGACTGGGCTGTCCAGAAGGTTCCGGTGCGGGGCTCGCGCCACCACGCCAGTTCCTTTGGGGTCGCGGGATCGCTCACGTCGTGGATTTTGACGCCACCGAAATACCACGAGGTGTAGAGCCGGTCGTCGACGAGATCGAGGTTGTGGGCGGTCGTGAACAACCCGCTCCGGGTCGCGTCGAAGGCGGCCGGTGCCTCGATCGTCGAACGGTGCTGGGGATCGGTCTCGTCGGTGACGTCGTAGAGATGGACACCTCCGGGGCCGCCGATCTGCTGTTGGTCGGTGTCGATCGCCCACGACTCGATGCCCACAGCCAGCAAGTCGCCGTCCTCGTCGACCTGCGCGTAGTGGTGGTTTCCCGGTGGTACTGCCGACTCGAACCGCCGGCGCGGGGGATCGAGTTGTTGTAGATCCTGGAGGCTATACTCGCCGACGCGCCCGAGAAACCGGACATCGGTCGGATCGCTCACGTCGACGAGCCACGTGCCCGCGTCCCAGTAGGCCAGATACGCGATCCCATCCTGGACGTAGAGGTCGTGAAGCGAACGGGACGGTGCCCGGACGGTCGCCCAGGCGTCGTCGTGGTCGGTCAGGGTCCACCGACCGACTTCGCGCGGTTCGTCGCCGGTCACGTCGACCATCACCACCGGGTCCGGGTCGAGGCCGGTGCCGGTGAGATAGACGGTGCCATCGGCGAAAAACGAGTTGTGGATGTGGTAGTCCGTCGGAAAAAAAGCCACCTGCTCGGGGTCGGCCGGCCGGCTGATATCAAAAAGCCCAATACCGGCGGCGGCGTTCCCAGCGTGGTTGGCCGGGCCGACGACCGCAAGTCGGTCATCCGACGGCCAGAGATCCCAGGCCCCGCGGAACGGTCCGTTCCCCGCAGTGTCGACGGCACGGCGTTCGGCGAGCACCGTCGGGGTGGAGGGATCGGTGATGTCGACCGTCGCGAACCCGTCACCGACAGCAACGTAGGCCACGTCGCCGTCGTGGTGGACGGCGGCCTCCTTGATCCCCTCGATGCCGACGGATCCAAGCGGTTCGTAGGGGTCGTCCTGTGCCCCGGTGGTGGGACCGAAAAGCGGGAGTGTGACGGTGCCGACAGCAGCCTGCAGGACAGTTCGGCGGCGCATACAGATAGGTGGGACCTCCGAAACAAAAGCCTCGCCCTCGCGGGGCAACCGGTCACTCCCGCTTGCCGGCACCGACCGCGGATTCGCCGACCGGGTCGTGGCCTTCGATTCGCTCCTGGCCATCCATGTACGGTCGGAGCGTCTCGGGGATCGTGACAGTTCCGTCCTCGTTCTGGTAGTACTCGAGTAGGGCGATCAGCACGCGGGGCAGAGCCAACCCGGAGGCGTTGAGCGTGTGGAGATACTCGGCGGACTCGTGGCGTTCGGGTCGGTAGCGGAGGCCGATCCGCCGTGCCTGGAACGCCTCGAAGTTCGAGGCACTGGATACCTCCAGCCACCGGCCGCCCCGGTCTGGGCCGTGTGCCATGTCGTCGGCAGGTGCCCACACCTCGATATCGTAAGTTTTGGCGGAGGCAAAGGTGAGGTCACCGTCACACAGCAAGACGACACGGTAGGGGAGGTCGAGTCGACGGAGAACCGCCTCGGCCTCCGCGACCAGTGACTCGAGGCGGTCGTCGCTGTCGTCCGGTTCGACGAAGTTGACGAGTTCGACCTTGTTGAACTGGTGGACCCGTGCGATCCCGCGGGTTTCGGTGCCGTGTTCACCCGCCTCCCGCCGGAAGTTGGGGGTGTATGCCTGGTGTTTGATCGGGAGGTCGTCACGAAGCAGGATGTCGTCGGCGTACATGTTCGTCACGGGGACCTCCGCGGTCGGACACAGCCACAGGTCGTCGTCGTCGTAGGGCTGGTCGTTGCGGGCACCGACGCGGAAGGCATCGTCGGCAAATTTGGGTAGCTGTCCCGTCCCCGTCATCGCCGTGGTGTTGACCGGAATCGGGGGAAATACTTCGGTGTAGCCCTGCTCCCGGTGGAGATCGCGCATGAACCGGACGAGGGCGTGCTCGAGGCGCGCGCCGTCACCTTTCAGAAAGTAGAACCCACCGCCGGCGACCTTGGCGCCACGCTCGAAGTCGAGCACGTCGAGGTCCTCGCCAAGATCGTAGTGTGGCGTGACGTCCGCGGGCAGTTCGCGGGCGGTCTCGAAGCCGTGCCGGCGGACCTCCTCGTTGTCGCGTTCGTTCTGGCCGGTGGGGATCTCCTCGCGTGGCACGTTCGGGAGTTCAAGCAAGCGCTGTTCGAGGTCGGCTTCGAGTTCGTCGGCCCGCGCTTCGATCTCCTGGAGCGTTTCCTTGAGTTGCTGGGAGCGTTCGATCGCCGCCTCCGCGTCGGCCTCGTTACCCTCGCGTTTGAGCTCGCCGATGCGGTTGCTGACCTGATTGCGCTCGTGGCGCAGGTCGTCCCCACGGGATTTTAGCTCGCGCCACTCCTCGTCGACCGCGAGAAGATCCTCGAAACCGACATCGTCGATCCCGCGGCGTTCGAGCGCCTCCCGGATCGCGTCGGGGTTCTCGCGAACGAACTGCCTGCTGAGCATATCGCGGGTTGGCGTGGCCCCGGCAAAACCGTGTCGCTCTCGACAGCGCGAGGACCTGCGAGGGCTCGTCACGACCGACTCACGGACACGTCCGGAACAGTCTGGCTGTCGGTTGTACGAACGCTTTTGCCGCCGGACCGTCTCCGCCAACGTATGGCGCGTGGTGACATCTACGAAGCGACAGCTGGGGACAGCACCGACCTCTACTACGTCGATACGGGAATGTACGACGTAGCCGAGTACGGCTCGGTCTACGTACTCGACGACGACCGACCGGCGCTGATCGACACGGGCATCGGAACGCACCACGAGGTTGTCCTCGATGCCGTCGAGGAGATCGGGGTGACACCGGCGGAGATCGAGGTGATCGCACCGACCCACGCACACCTAGACCACGCGGGCGGCGCGGGGTATCTACTCGAGGAATGTCCCAATGCCGACGTCTACGTCTACGAGGCTGCCGAGTCACTGCTCGTCGATCCGACGGCGCTCTGGAAGGGTACCAAGGCGGCCGTGGGCGGGATGATCGACCACTACGTTGAGCCAAAGCCAGTCCCCGAAGACCGGATCGACGGACTCGCCGACGGCGAGGTCGTTGATCTCGGGACCCACAGTCTCGAAGTCCACCACGCACCGGGGCACGCGTTCCACCAGGCTATCTTTTACGAGCCGAGAAACGATGGGGTCTTTACCGCGGATGCCGCGGGGATTCTGACGCCCGGACTCGATCGCGTCCGACACACGACGCCGCCACCGGGTTTCGACCTCGAACTGTGTCTCGAGGATATCGAACTGCTCCAGGAGATCGATCCCAGCGCGCTGTACTACGGACACTTCGGTGACTACCCCACCGAGGATCGACTCGGGGAGTACGCCGACGTGTTGGCGGCCTGGGTCGAGCGCGTCAGAGCAAAGCGCGCGGAGCTCGGAGACGACGAAGCCGTCCTCGACTACTTCGCCGAGGAGATCGCGGTGGTCGACGCGTGGGGTGAACCAAAGGCCCACGAGGAAGAGCGGATGAACGTCGACGGCGTTTTGCGGTATCTCGACGAGAGGTGAAACAGGCCTCACTGCCCCGAAAGGAGCGGGCGATATCAGTCCGTGTGCTCGTCGGACGAGTCCGGTTCCCAGAGCGTCTCGTCGCCCTGTCCGCTGCTTTTGTAGGTACCGTGGGCAGTTGCGACCTTGTTCCCATCGTCGTCGTGCATCTCGACGCGAACCATCGCGAGGTTCGACCCGAAGCGAATGACCTCCGCGTCGGCGTAAACGTCACTCGTCATCGGGGAGAGATAGTCGATTCGCATATCGACGGTCGGCGTGACTCTGCGCGCCAGCGAGACTGCGGCCGCGCCCCCGACTGTATCGGCCAGCGCGTACGTGGCTCCGCCGTGGGCTACCGAGCCGTCCGGGCTGGAACTGATCTCCTCGGTGAACGGCAAGACCCCCGTTGCGTGTCCGTTCTCTGCGGATGTCACCTCGATTCCGAGTAACTGTGGGAACGGTCCCCGGTTGAACCGCTTCGGAATATCCATACCGGTGTCGAGGCGGGCAAAGTTCATAAATCTATCACAACAGGTGGACCCGGGGTTCGGAGCAGGCAGGGTTCAAAAGAGTCAAACGGAGTTCGGGACAAAGAGGAGATGATGAGCCAACGGTCGAGTTTCGTCGCAGGCCGATACCAGCGCGTCACGCAACGATGAGCAGGACGGTGTACGTCGACTGGCGGCAGAGTCTCGCGTTGACCGGGACGATCGTCAAGTGGCTGGCGGTCGCCATGATCGTGCCGCTCGTGACGAGCCTGGTCTACGGTGAGGATACCGCCGTTTTCCTGCTCTCGATGGCAGTCGCCGTCGGCGTCGGCGTCACACTCGAACAGCTTGGAGGCGATGACGAGATCGGACCGCCGGAGGCGTTGCTCCTGGTCGCGATCGGCTGGCTCGCGGTTACAATTGTCGGCTCGGTCCCGTACCTGCTGGCCGGAGCAGGCACCGACTCCACCCTCGCACAGCCGATCAACGCGCTGTTCGAATCGATGAGCGGATTTACCACGACGGGCGCGACCGTGATGGGCGAGATCTCGACCGAGCAACACTCACACGCACTGCTCATCTGGCGACAGCTCACCCAGTGGCTCGGTGGGATGGGGATCATCGTGCTGATGATCGCGATTCTGCCCGAGGTGGCCGTCAATGGAACCCAACTCATGGAGCGGGAAGCGCCCGGCCCGGAGATCCAGAAGCTGACGCCACGGATCGCAGAGACTGCCCGAGTTCTCTGGCTTGTCTATCTGGGCTTTACACTGTGTTTCGTGCTCCTGATGGCGGCGCTGCACTACAGCAGCGTCCTGCCGGGCGTGGACGGGGTTGCACCGAACATGGACATGTACAACGCGGTCGCACACGGCTTCTCGACGCTGCCGACCGGTGGGTTCTCGCCACAGGCCGACAGCATCGGTGCGTTCGGCCCCGCGGTGCAGTGGCTCGTGATCCCGTTTATGATCGTGGCCGGCACGAACTTCGCGCTGTTTTGGTATCTTTTGCAAGGCAAGACCGACCAGGTACTGCGGGATCGTGAACTCCGTGCCTATCTGGGTGCGTTGTTGCTGTTGATGATCGTGCTTGCGGGCCTGCTGTATGCGGGTGCGGCCCCCGCGATGCGGCTCGGCGGGACGACTGCGGGCGAAGTTGAGAACGCCGCCCGGCAGGCCGCCTTCCAGATCGGATCGTTGCTCAATTCGACTGGCTTTGCGACCAGTGACTTCGCACAGTGGGACACCTCGGCACGGGTCGTCGTGCTGTTCGCGATGGCCATCGGCGGGTCCGCCGGGTCGACCGGGGGCGGAATCAAGATCATCCGGTGGATTATCGTCATCAAGGTCGCAAAACGGGAACTCGACACCGCGCCCCACCCCGAGATCGTGCAACCGATCAGGCTCGGAGAGTACGTCGTCGACGAGGATGCGGTACGGGGTATCCTCGGGTTTTCGCTGCTGTACGTCGTGTTGTTCGGGATCGGGTCGGTGTTTATTGCAATCGACGCAAGTCGGACGGCGGACATCACGCTGGCCCCACTGGACGCGATGAGTGCGAGCCTGGCGGCGATCGGAAACATTGGTCCGGGGTTCGGTCCGCTCGGCCCGTTCGGGAGCTATCTCGAGTTTCCGGTGACCTCGAAGCTATTGATGATCTTCCTGATGTGGGTCGGCAGGCTGGAGATTATCCCTGTCCTGGTGATCTTTACCGGAAGGTTCTGGACGCGGTAGCTCCGACCTGTGGGGGCTCTGTATCCAATGCAACCGGCGGGTCGCTGGGAGCAGAGCAGCGGATCGGGCGGCGACAAGGTTTATTCAGGTCCACACCGTAGCGACGCGTCGACGAAGGGCGATCCGATACACATGGCTGAGATCGAAGAGAGCGTTTCGGGGTTCAAGTGTCGTGGTGGCTGGGTGGAGATCGTCGAGCACGGCGAGCGCATCGTCCGGGCGCTGCGTGATATCGTGGATGAGGCTATCGAGGTCGACGAGGACGCACTCGGTGAGTTCGAGGAGTGGCGGCCCAAAAGCCACGAGCGCCTCGACGAGGATCTAAACGAGAAGACAGCGGCACAGGCAAGTGTTGAAAAAGGCAAGGGCGAAAAGAAGGGGAAAGACCCTGACGAGGACCTCCAGACAGCCGGCGAGAAACTCGCCGAGTCCTACGAGAGTCTCGAAACGCCGGACGAGGCAGTCGACAAGTGGGGTGAAAGTATCGATTACGTGGCCCGGGCCGCGGACTCGGCTGGCCGCAAGGCGGTGCGCAGGGTCGAAGACGCCGTCTACCGGAACGTGATGACCCAGATGTCGCCGTACTATTTCGACAACGGGCTCATCAGCGCCAATCTTCAACGCGCTGGTCGGTCACAGGATTCGGACTTCGTGTTCGAGGTCAACATCAACGACGACGATCTCAAGATCCGCGTTTCCAGTCGTCTCACAGATTATCAGGAGGCCGTCGACCGGTGGCACGTCGATACAAAAAAGGAAACCGAAGCGATACAGGCCGCGGAAGGGGTGGAGGTCCCCGACAACGGCGACCAGCTCGACTCGAAAACGAACTGACCGGCCGGCAGTCGGAACTGCTAACTCCCGGCGTTTCAAGCCACGTAGTGTGTTCGGATTCGCAAGCATCCCGGATCTACTACGTCTGGTCGCGATCCCGTTTTTTGCGGTCGTCGCAGTGCGTGATGTCAGAACCCGCCGGATCGCCAACAGAACGTGGTTTCCCCTCGCAGCACTCGCTGCCGTGTTGCTCGTCTGGGAGACATCCGCGGTGATGAGCGGTGACGCAACGGGCATCGAACGCCAGCAGTTTTTCACTCGGGTGATGCTCTCGGTTGGCTTTCTGATTCCACTCTCCTATCTGTTCTATCTCATGGGCGGCTTTGGCGGCGCGGACGCGAAGGCGTTTTTTGTCATCGCGGTGCTCTTTCCGACCTACCCGGAGTATGGGCTCGGGGAGTTCGGGCTGGAGGGTGCGCTTGCGACGCTCCCGGTTGTCCAGACGACTGTCGGCGTGTTCTCGCTGACAATCCTCTCGAACACGGTGCTTGCGGGGATGGCATATCCGTTCGTACTTGCCGCCAGAAACGCCGCGAAGGGCTTTCTTTCACCGGGAATGTTCGTCGCTAAGCCGGTCCGCTGGGACGAGACGACCCAGGAGTACGGCACGATACTCGAGTTTCCCGACCGTAGACTCCGTGCGGACCTGTCGCTGTCCGGACTTCGGGGGTATTTCTCCTGGCGGCGACTCGACCTGGACGCGCTTCGGATGTATCTCCAATGGCGGGGCTGTACGCTCACCGACATCCGGGAGGCCCCGGCTGTCTTCCGCAATCCGGCCTCGGTCCCCGACGATCCACACCCACCCGGCGATGGATCGATGGCAACCGACGGCGGCGACGCAGACGAAACCGGCGCCGACAGTTCCAAGACGGGCGAGTGTGCCGCCGGCGGGGACGAACCGACGCACGACGACCCGTGGGGTGTGGAGGCGTTTCTGGACGACATCGAGGGCTCGGCGTACGGGACACACCCCGAGGACCTCCGGGAGGGATTGGAACTGCTCGTAAAAAGAGACGTGGTCTGGATCTCACCCGGTATCCCGTTTCTCGTTCCCCTCTTTATCGGGCTGGTCGTCGCGTTTACCTACGGCGACCTGTTGTTTGCCGGAATGCGGTTGATAGGGCTGGCCTGAACCACCGCAGCCAGGGGTCACCCCGGGGTATTTACTTCGCCGGCAGCGCGTTTCTCTTCCCCGGCGACTGTCGTTGTGACCTTCGAGACGCGAAGTCGGATGCCGTCCTGATACCCGGTATCGATATCGATACTCCATCCGTGGACCCGGGCGAAGGTTTGGACGTTGGGGAGTTTCATCCCCGACTCGGCACTTGGGACAGACTCGCCAAACGAGAAGTACCGCTCGATATCGTACGACGGTGGCTCCCCATCGTCGGTCACGCTGAATCCGTCCGCCCGAAGGGAGACGGTGACCGACGTTGCGCCGTTGAGCCGGGCGAACGAAAATGCGTTGCGAAACAGCTCCCGCAGGCGATTTGGGTCGGCCTCGAGTGTTCCGTCGTTTTCGACGTTTAGTTGGAGGTCGTCGGTCTCGACGTTCCGCCAGGCGTCCCGGACCGCCCGTTCGAACTCGACGGTGTCGAGGCGGTCGACCGTCTGTCCGTACCGCGTCAACTGGGTGAAATCATCGACGAGGCCGGACAGTCGGTCGTTGGCCTCGGACGCAGTCTCGACGGCCTCGTATTCGACGGTGTCGGGGTCGATGCGCTCCGCTGCGGACGCCAGGCGCCAGTCGATTATCTGGAGCACGTTGCGGAGTTCGTGTGTGAGTGCGCTGGCAAACCCCTCGAGTTGCTCGTTGTGTCGTGCGAGTTCCCGCCGCCGCTTCTCGGCCTGGGTGACGTCGGAAAACAGTACCACACGGCCGACGGAGTTGCCCAGTTCGACGGTGTTGTTCGAGACCAGATAGTACCGTGTCTCCCCGTCCCGTTCGTGGGCCAGGACCTGTTGCTCGCTGTCGAGGAGCGTCGCGACAGCCGGGAGCACATCCGAGAGCGGGTCGCCAACCGAACCGGTCAGGTCGGGAAAGACAGTGTTCGCCGTAGACGAGTAGTCCCGGATATCACCCTGCCCGTCGAGAAACACGACCGCATCGTCTTCCTCGGTGGCCTGGATGGCGAGAAAGCGCCGTTCGTAGACGTAGAGGACCCCGAGGGCGAAGGCTGCGACCCCGAGTGGGGCGTAGATGACGTCTACTATCCACGGGGTGAGATACGCACTGACGTCCAGGAGCAACGGCAGCCCGAGCAGCGCAGTCAACCCGGTCATCTGGCGAGTGTCGTACTCCGAGTCCAGATAGAGTTCGAACACCATGAACAGTCCAATACCGGCGAGGACGTACGATAGCCCGGTAACCATCCAGTGGAACAGTCCGTGTTCGATTGCGAGGTGGTGGAAGGGGGTCGTTGCCTCACTCGTGGTGAAGTACAGGTCGTGTAGCGGGTTGGTGAGTTTGACAAGCACGACGGCGGCGAACAGACCAACACTGATCAGACGGAGCGTTCGATTGCGGTGGTACTCCCTGCCGGTGTAGGCCGAACAGAAGTAGAGCCACGCCCAGACGGTTGCGAAACCGAACACGAGCCCAACAGTGTACGTCGGTTCCCGGAACGGTTCCGGTAGCAGGAAAAAAAGCGCCTTCAGCAGCGCCCAGAGGGCAGTCGTGGCAAACAACCCGACGAGTCCGTACCGGACGGCGTCGTCTTCGATCTCTCTTGTGCGCCGGAGGGCGCCGAGACAGACCAGCCCGGCAAGCCCAAACGAACCGACGTATGCGGCCGCTACAATAATCATCGTTGAGCCCTCGTAAGAACGTGATTTAAATTAGCTTTTTTATAAAAAAATCCTTTCGGTTCGTGTAGCCTGGCTAATCAGGTTGAGTGTACCGCTCATGCCGGTGCAGCCTCGTCAGCAGAGTGTCGAGACCTCTGTGAGGGGTTTGGCGCCCAGCACTGGCCTGCCCGCACCGCCTACCACAGTCATCATCGGAGTCGCCGAACACTCGGCGGTCAGTCTGGGGGTTGATACTGGTTACTGATTACTGCAGTTATTTTCGTGCCCATGCAGCAGATTTCGATGCGTCGAGGCCTGGAACACCTGTTTTTGATTTCGACGGCGGGAGAGACTCGTAGTAATCGCTATGAGACGCTCAAGAGGGAGGGCTCAATCTAGCAGTGCCGTCTGGTAAGTGAGATCACTCCACCGGGATTTCGGTTCCGTCGCCGTCACCGGTCAGTTTGGTCAGCCTGACAGTGAGAACGCCACGGTCGTAGGTAGCTTCAGTGCCCGTTTGATCGACCGCAGCTGGTAGTTGGACGGTCCGGGTCACGGAGTCGCGGGTGCGCTCGTGGGTGAGATACCGGCCAGAGGTATCCTCGGAACGATCCCCGGCTTCGACCTGTAGTTTCCGGTCGTCGGTCAACAGGACATCGAGCTGGTCGGGGTCCCGTCCGGGCAGATCGGCGTAGACGAGAAGTTCGTCGTCCAGATCCACGATATCGACCGGAATGTCCGCCGCCCCGGGCGCGGTAAACTGTGTCAGCTGGTCGAACAGCTCTTCGACCTCTTTGAGTGGATCACGGTCTGACATAGCCGTCTGTAGGTCTGCCAGCCGTATAACGATACTGTTGACGGGGGAGATGGCCGGGTTAGCCGTGGAAGGGGTGATACTCCATGCCTTTGTGTTTGAGTTCGTTTCGTTTGCGCTCGAGAAAGGAGTAGACGGCACCGTGTGGGGCGCCGTCGAGGATCATCTCGGCGGCTTCCCGGACGGCTTCGACCCGTTGGGGATCGCCGATAATGGCGAGCGTGGAACCATAGATTGCGACCGACGCCCCGGTGAGTTCCTGCATCAGCTCGCGGGTCCGGCCGTTCTCGCCGATGAGACGCCCTTTCAACCGCCGGAGGTCGTTTTTGTTGCGTGCAGCGGCGTCGATGTCGACAACGTCGAACAACATCATGTCGTCCTCGAGGAGGCGGAGCGCGTCCTCGGGGGCAAACCCGCGCCCGATCGCCCGGACGATATCCGGCCCTTTCAGCCCGGTGACCGGGTCGCCCACCTTCTCGATGCGGACGTTTCCAGATTCGGAGTCGATATCGAGGCGCACCTCGGCACGCTCTTCGATTTCGCGCATCGTCTCGCCACCACGACCGATCAACACACCGATCCGGTCATCGGGTACTTTCACGTGCTGCATAATGTATGCGAAGGTACGCTACTGAACCGTTAAAGTGCTTCGGCACAGGAGACGGAACCGACGACTGGACAGACAGGGCGGTGACCCGACGCCCCGACGAGGAACAGATTCGGGGCAAAGATGATAAAAATACAAAGCGAGGGGCCCCCGAACGAGGGGTTTGAACTTTCTGACAGGAACCTGATCTGAACAGATACCCATCGAGAGTCCTCAAGAGTCGTGTGAACAGGTATCACCCAGATTGCCCTGTCGGAAGGGTTATACGTGCTCCGGCTGTGAGTTCACTCGCAATGGCAGAAGGTACGGTCGATTTCTTCAACGACACAGGCGGTTACGGTTTCATCGAGACTGAGGACGCGGACGAAGACGTATTCTTCCACATGGAGGACGTCGGCGGCCCGGACCTCGAAGAAGGACAGGAAGTCGAATTCGACATCGAGGACGCACCGAAAGGGCCGCGTGCCACGAACGTCGTTCGATAACCCGGC
>JAQCMX010000017.1 GCA_028274885.1 Haloarculaceae archaeon | reverse complement strand
ATAGATACTGCTGTTTCACTGTCTTCGGTAAGAGCCGTCGATAAAAGATCAGACGTAATATCCGCCCAAGCCCTCGCGCTCATCTCGTCGACGGGCCGTGGCGCCATGTTCATCGACAAACTCCTCTTGAGGGCGGTTTGTATGACTATCCAGATCCTAATCATCGTCGTGCTGGGGTTTTTTCTCCTGTGGCTGAACACCGGCGTGTCCGTCGGGAGCTATCCGTAAACGGTGGCTGGCTCCCTAAGTATCGTCATCGTGACCATCATCTCCGGGTGGCCTCCGGAACACAGTCCCCGCATTCGCGGTACCGTCGGTTCGTAGCCTACCCTGTTTTATCACCGGTATATCCGGCCGGGATCACGAGGCTGGCTGTGCCAAGTGCAGGCAGTAACCGTCCGCGCCCTATACCCGATAACCCCGGGGTGAGCTCTATCGATTCTCATACTGACGGCTATAACTTCGTGAGCATATTCGACCCCACGGGGGGTTGAAATTGCTCATGGGCTTATAGCCGTTAGTATCAGCTTCCCTGTCTCATAGTGTGTGAGTCTTTACCGCCATGCTGGAAGAGGATATCGGGGACACGCTGTGAGATGTCAACCTCTGGGATGGGAGCACAAAATAACCGCACTAATCATTACCAGTGGGGCACTGCACAGGGCTCTAAACGTTGCACCGGCCCACCTACCGGTAGACGACTATACTCGGTCGGCTGTGCTGACGTGCATCCCGACAAACTCCCATCCGTCCGTGGTTGCTTCGAGTGTGCCACTCCAGCGGGTCCGAAACTCGAGGCGTCTCGCTTCGCTCGTGTCGGTCCAGGCCATCGAGACTTCGTCGCTGAACCAGGCGTGGCAGTCGCGTTCACGCACGCGGAGCGCGTGACTCTGCACCTCCCAGTCGGTCGTGGTGGCAGTTTGGTCGCGGAGCCCACGCTGTATCTGTTCGGTCCCGACGAGTCGTTCGGAAATTCCGAACTTCACGAACCTGTCGTCGCCATCACACTCCTCGGCAAAGTAAGGACCGAGAGGCTCGCCTGTCCGGAGCGCGTCGTAGTATTCGGTGACCATCGTCCGTGCGTCCATACGGATAGAAAGGTGGGTGTCCTACAAATGCTTCCGGATTGGCTGGTTCGACGGGCCAGACCGAGTGTCTCGAACGTTGCCCCAAAGCGACTTATACTGCGGTTCCCGTGAGCGAGACCCCGTCTCGGCGTGTACAAGCGCCGTCGGGACATAAGCAAATATTTGTATGTGTAATCCCCATATTTTAGCAAGTAATGTCATCCGATAACTCATCCTCCGGGGTACCATCCCCAAACGCAAGAAAGCCAAACACAGACTGGTGGCCGAACCGACTAAGCTTGGAGATTCTCGACCAGAATGCCCGCGACAGCGGACCGATGGGAGAGGAATTCAACTACGCAGACGCCTTCGAGTCAGTCGACCTCGACGAACTCAAAGCCGACATCGAGGAGGTCATCACGGAGCCAAAGGACTGGTGGCCGGCCGACTACGACCACTATGGCCCGTTCATGATTCGGATGGCGTGGCACAGTGCTGGCACCTACCGGGCGTACGACGGACGCGGCGGTGCGGCCGGGGGGCGACAGCGCTTTGCGCCAATCAGCAGTTGGCCGGACAATGCCAACCTCGACAAGGCACGTAGGCTACTCTGGCCGGTCAAACAGAAGTACGGCCGCAAACTCTCGTGGGCGGACCTAATGATTCTCGCGGGGAACGTGGCCGTCGAGTCGATGGGTTTCCGGACGTTCGGCTTCGCAGGCGGACGCGAGGACGACTTTGAACCGGACAGGGCCGTCGACTGGGGGCCCGAACAGGAACTTGAGACACAGGAGCGCTTCGCAGAAGCAGGTAACATTCAGGAGGGGCTGGGGGCCTCCGTCATGGGCCTCATCTACGTGAATCCAGAGGGTCCTAACGGCAAGCCAGACCCGATGGCTTCGGCAAAGAACATCCGCCAGACCTTCTCCCGGATGGCGATGAACGACAGACAGACCGCCGCGCTCATCGCCGGCGGACACACCTTCGGGAAGGTTCACGGCGCCAACAACCCCGAAGAGGCACACGGTCCTGACCCGGAGGAGGCACCCATCGAGAATATGGGTATCGGCTGGCAGGACGGGGAGACCGCCGCCGAAGAGGGTGTCACGACCAGCGGCATCGAGGGTCCCTGGACGTCCTCGCCGACCGAGTGGGACATGGGCTACGTCGACAATCTGCTCGAACACGAATGGGAGCCGGAGAAAGGCCCCGGCGGTGCCTGGCAATGGGCACCTAAGGAGGGAGAGGGGGTCAAGCCCGCCCCGGACGCTCAGAACCCCGACGAGACGGTCACGCCGATGATGCTCACGACAGACATCGCCCTGAAGCGTGACCCCGAGTACCGCGACATCATGGAGGACTTCCAGGAGAACCCGATGGCGTTCGGGATGTCCTTCGCAAAAGCCTGGTACAAGCTGACCCACCGCGATATGGGCCCACCCGAACGGTTCCTCGGCCCGGAGGTGCCCGAAGAGACGATGGTCTGGCAGGATCCAGTCCCCGAGGCCGACTACGACCTTGTCGGCGACGAGGAGATTGCCCACCTCAAGCAGGAACTCCTCGACTCGGAGCTGTCCCGCTCGCGGCTGATCAAGACCGCGTGGGCGTCGGCGTCGACCTACCGGGACAGCGACAAGCGCGGCGGCGCAAACGGTGCCCGCATCCGACTCGAACCCCAGCGGAACTGGGAGGTCAACGAGCCAGCCGAACTTGAGGCGGCACTCGAGACCTACGAGGAGATCCAGCAGGCGTTTAACAAGTCTCGCTCGGATGGGACGGCCGTCTCACTTGCAGATCTCATCGTGTTGGGTGGCAACGCTGCCGTCGAACAGGCGGCCGCGGAGGCCGGCTACGACGTGGAAGTCCCCTTCGAGCCCGGTCGGACCGACGCCACCGACGAGCAGACCGACGTCGACTCCTTCGAGGCGCTCAAGCCACGGGTCGACGGGTTCCGCAACTACATCCGCGACGATGTCGAGAAACCGGCCGAGGAGGTCCTGGTCGACGAGGCAGATCTGCTTGACCTGACGCCCACGGAGCTAACGGCGCTGGTCGGTGGTGCACGGTCGCTGGGTGCGACGTACCGCGACTCCCATGTTGGCGTCCTTACCGAGGAGTCGGGGGCACTGACAAACGACTTCTTCGTGAACCTGCTCGACATGGGCACGGAGTGGGAGCAGACGCGGGACTCCGAGACGATCTACGAGGGTCGAGACCGCGAAACCGGTGATCTCCAGTGGGAGGCTACGCGCCTCGATCTCATCTTTGGCTCGCACGACCGCTTCCGCGCCCTCGCCGAGACCTACGCGGCCGAGGATGGCGAGAAGCGCCTCGTCCAAGACTTCGTCGATGCCTGGAGCAAGGTCATGCGCCTCGACCGGTTCGACCTCGAGTAACGCGAAGTCTCCTGTTTTCAGCCTCACCTTCCCCCTCGGCCCGGATGGCCGCCGCTGTGACCGGACAGTATCCCGACAACCCAAACACGTGTGTTACACGCCTCGACGCATCGAAATCTGCGGCACGGGCACGAAAATAGTCGTAGTAATCGGTAAGTGACGTCGAGCGAGATGATCGACGGATCAACACGAGCGAACCGAAAACGCCGAATCCGGCGTTGCTGAACCGGTTGCTCAGGACCGGGCGTGGGAGGGCTACCAGCAGCCTCCTGCTCGTCGTCACAGTAAAGCGCCGGCAGCTATTATGAACAGATAATGGGGGAAACAGTTTCGGTGAGGGTCATCGATGGTGATTCGGAGACGACTCTCGCGGTCGATCGGGGACGGGTACTCAGGGACGTACTGCTCGAGCACGGGTTCGGGGTGTACGGCAGCGTCTCGCAGCACGCAAACTGCGGCGGGCGCGGTCTGTGTGGAACCTGCGGTGTCCGGGTCGACCCCGCCCCGGAACCGACCCACTGGCACGATCGGATTGCAAACCGGTTTGGCTATCCTCGGCTCTCCTGTCGTCTGACCGTCGAGGAGCCGATGACCGTCGAACTCCTCGATAAGTACGTATGGGGACAGATCGCACCCGGGCAGCCACGGGGGCCAGAGGAGACAAC
>JAQCMX010000012.1 GCA_028274885.1 Haloarculaceae archaeon | reverse complement strand
TGTTCGATGAACTCGGTTTCAATCTCTCGCACGTCCACGCGACGACCGACGGCGGTCTCGTCACGCAGACCGCCCAGCAACTCTGTGAGGGCAATAACTGTCTGGACCTGGTTGAGGAGACAGTTCCAGAACTACAGTCCGAGGGCAAGACGGTCGTCCTCGTCGGCACGGAGAACGAAGTTGAGGGCGTCATCGCTGTTGCCGATGAGGTCCGTCCCGAGGCCCACGTTGCGATTGAGCGGTTGAGAGCCCTGGGAATCGAGAAGACGGTGATGCTCACTGGGGACAACGAGCGGACAGCGGGCGCCATTGCTGAACAGGTTGGCGTCGACGAGTACGAGGCCGGACTGCTGCCCGACGAGAAGGTGGGCCACGTCGAGTCGCTTGACGAGGCGTGTGATGGCGGTGTCGCCATGGTCGGCGACGGCATCAATGACGCGCCGGCACTGGCGACCGCGACGGTCGGTGTGGCAATGGGTGCGGCCGGCACTGATACCGCCCTAGAGACCGCCGACGTGGCCTTGCTCTCCGATGACCTCTCGAAGCTCCCATACCTGTATGAACTCTCGGGAGCGGCCAACAATGTCATCCGGCAGAACATATGGGCTAGTTTAGGTGTGAAAGCGGCCCTGGCGGTCGCAGTCCCCTTTGGCTACGTCCCGATCTGGTTGGCCGTCCTCGCAGGCGACGCCGGGATGACGACGGCCGTCACTGGGAACGCGATGCGGCTATCGGAGGTCGAGGCCGAGACGTTCGCTCCGGAAGATGCGTGATTACTGGCCAGGAAGCGGACAGAGGCTCGCCGTCAGGACGGCTCTCGTATCCGAGTCGTTGTGTGCTCCGTGAACCTGGCCTCGCTCGTTGAGCACCACACCGGGCGCGGAGACGGTTTCGGTCTCAGCATCGCGTTCGACTGTCACTGTTCCCTGGAGTACGTGAAAGACGTTTGTGGCACCCTCGTGTTCGTGCGGTGAGATGCTGGCGTCCGGACCGAGTGCGAACGCTTTCACTAGCACGTCGTCGGTCACTGCCAGTTCACCGTTTTCGACGACACCGGCGTCGGGCGACGCACTGAACTCGGAGAGTAGGTCGAATCCCATGGTGTCAGTTCGACCGCCGAGTTGTTAAGCGGTGGTGGCCGTAACTGACTTATGACACTGGGTGTAAATTTTTCATGCTTTATACAACGGTCTCCCTGACGACAGGAATCAAAGAGACATACGCGAGTGTCGATTATGCCATCGAGCAGACGACGGCGTCAACGAGCATATCGACCGCATCGTGATTGATACTACCGCCAAACCGAACTACAACCTAATCGGATGTGTCACAGAAATAGTCGTTCGCCTCGCTCACGTATCGATCCACTATTTTTCCAGACAGTGGCGCAAAAGCGGCTGTCCGACCATATTCTTTATTATTAATGACGAGAGATGATTCTCTATGAATGGTGGGGATAGCGTCACATCTGCACTTGATACCCTCTATACCGAAATTCAACGTCTTGTCCAAGCCGAGTCCGAAAGCGAGATCTGTGAGGTTGCAGTTGACGCAGTGCCCCCCGTATTCAACGTCGAATACGCTGGACTATGGCTCTACGACAGCGAGGCAGCGGAACTCCAGTTGACCGCGCAGACCGATCGTGCAAAAAAAGAACTCGGCAGCGATATCGTCTACCGCCCCGGAAACAGCCTCTCATGGGAAGCGTTTACAGCGGGCGAACTGCGACGCGTCCCCGAAGACGCCGAGGATGGAACCCAGTACAACGACGACTCCTTGCTCGCCAGTGAACTGATTCTGCCTATCGGCGACTACGGCGTTCTCAATATCGCCTCAGTGGATGCTGACGTGTTCAACCCAGGTGAAGTACAGGTTGCACGCATTTTGGCGGCAAACGTCGAATCAGCGCTTGCTAGAGCCCAACGGGAACACGCACTCAAAGTGCAAAACGACAGGCTAGAAACGTTCGTCAGTATGGTCTCACACGACCTGCAGAACCCACTGACCGTCGCCGACGGCCACCTCGAACTGGCCCGTCAGACTGGGTCTGATAACCACCTCGCGAACGTGTCCGACGCGCTCGACCGGATGGAAACGCTCATCAACGACCTCCTGACGCTCGCTGAAGAGGGAGAAGTGGTCGAGGAACGGACCAGACTCGACCTCTGCGATACCGCAAAGCAAGCCTGGTCGAACGTCTACACTCCCGAGGCCACACTGCAGACTACCGGGACAGTGGATATTTTCGGCGATAAGTCTCGCCTTCTACAGGTGTTTGAAAACCTCTATCGAAACGCGGTCGAACACGTCGGTAGCGACGTGACTATCTATATCGGACAGCTCCAGTCACTCCACACGACCACCCGCGTCTCCACCACCGAATTTACCGACGGATTCTACATCGCCGACGACGGCCCAGGTATCCCCCTGGACGACCCCTCAAGGGTGTTCGAATCCGGTCACTCAACGGATAGCACTGGACTCGGGCTCGCTATCGTGGAGCGTATCATCGAGGCTCACGGGTGGGAGATAACTGCCAGCAGGAGCGCACAGGGTGGCGCTCGCTTCGAGATACACGGAGATGTAAAGCCAGTCACACCTTTCAACACGTAACGGTCGGTCTGGGACTTGCGTGACGCGCAGAAGCCAGGGGTGGGATTTGAACCCACGAACTCTCGATTACAAGTCGAGTGCTTGGACCACCCAAGCTCCCCTGGCGCGTATTTACCCGTTGAGGCGCGATGTTTTAAGCGGTGTCGTTTTCGGTCGGCTTTTTCAGCGCCAGTCGATGTGGCCGATAGCCGTGAGCAGCGTAGAACTGACGGCCGGCATCGTTTCGAGCCATTGCCTCTAACTTGATAACCGTCGCGCCGTCAGCAACCAGCCGCTCTTCGGCGGCCTCCAGCAATGCGCTACCGATGCCGTTGCGACGAGCGCCCGGCTCCACGTAGAGGTTCTCGATGAGGCCGGGCTCGCCCTCCTGTTCGTACCGACTGTGTTCGACGGTGAACATAACGAACCCGACCACGGCGCCTTCACGACGAGCTACGAAAAGGGTATCCGCGACAATGCGTTGAACCACCGTTTCGCGGATTACTGCTCGGTTCTCGGGCCCCAAGAGCTGCGAGCCGTACGACCGTTGATCCCGGGCGAGATCGACCCACATATCGGTGATCACATCCGTCAACTCTGTCGATGGGGTCGTGATATCCACGGTAGAAATTCGGCTTTTAGTTGCAAAACGCTTGTGTCTACGGGTGTGATGGGGTCGGGTGTGCATCGCTTTCAGTGAGATACCTCTTGACGGTCGGACTCTCGCTACGAGAACCGGACTGTTGCACCGTCGTGCCGACACTCCTCTAGAGCGTGCTTTGCGTCCATCCCGGCATCTGCGGGCGTTCGCCTGCGGCCGACACCGACCTTTAATTCGACATTGACGGCCTCTCTGACGTGCTCACAGGCGTCTCGATAGGCCGCCTCGTCGAGGTCGGGACACACCGCAATGACGTTGTCTCCACCGACGAAAAAGGAGAGCGAGTCGTGGGCTTCGCGCATATACTTCATCAGGGCCGCGTACCCCTGTTCGATCTGGATGAACGTGTCAAACTCATTGAGCTGGTCAGTGTACTTTCCGGTCGCATCGTCGACATCAAAGTGCGCTAACTGTACGTCGGTCTCGGTCCGGAACTGTTCGTCGATGGTCTGGCCGCGCAACACCTCTCTGCGGCAGTCATCTTGCGCGCTGCCAGCTTCCTGTAGCTGTTCGGTGGCCGTGCCGAGCGCCGACACCGGTGTCGTGCCCGTCGCGACAGAGAGGCTCATCGTTACCGGGTAGCGGTTCCCAACAGACTCCTGAATGAGCGCGTGATCCGCCTCGTCGAGTCCGTTGGTTACGGCAATCATATTGTCGAACCGCGAGAAGAAGATGTATCCGTCGCGGTTGCCGAACAGCTGTGCCAGATCCGCGTACAGGCGAGACTGGAGCGTCTGGAGGTCCACCTCGCGTCGAGGTTCGGGCGTCACTGTCCACGGACCGTAGTTGTCGATCTGGATATGAGTTACCTGCGTGTTCGTCACTACTGGCGGTTCGGCTCCGACCGGTATTGATGTATCGGAACCGGTCTACATGGTCAGTTGTCAGTCACTGCAGGAAGTAGTCTGGCCGCACCCGGCAAATCACCGGCAAGTCGGTAGAACGGACTGTATCAGGCGTGTTTCAGTCGGTACGGCCACAGGTCTGCTTCCCGGAGTGCTGTCCCGAGAGCCTCATGGAACTCCGGAAAGTCCTCAAATTCGGACTCCTCGACGTGGTCGAATATATCCGACACACTGACGACGGTCTCGTAGTCAATTCGGACCGGATGGTCGCCGTATGCGGAGACGTACGCTTCAGCGGAGAGCGGGAAGTCCGCTTCTTCGTCAATTTTCTTCGCGAGGATGGCGTGCCCGTACTTTCGCCGGCCCTCGCTTCCCTTCTCACCGTCGGGGTCGTGTGGCCACTCCATAACTGGAGTTCAGGACACCGGCATAAAAAGGGTTGCTCTCCGCAGCTACCAGGGATCGAAGCTCTCCGGTTGACTGCCACTACCACCGCCACCGTCGCCACCACGGCGCAACAACAACAGGACGACGACGAACGTGAGCAGCGCGATGATAAGTCCGGCCCCCAGAGCCAGCGTATTGACACCCAGTACGGTCGGCGGGATGACGCCGTCGGCAGTGTCACCTACACTGACTCCAGTGGATGTATCGTCCGACCGTGAGTCACCCGACTGCGAATCCTCGATCTGTCCGGAAGTGACGAGAACAGACCCGACCGTGGTCTGGTTGAGGGCGAAACTGTACTCACCGGGCTCTGTGACGTTGTAGAACATCGAGACGTTCGCTTTGCCGTTCGCGGGAACCGTC
>JAQCMX010000001.1 GCA_028274885.1 Haloarculaceae archaeon | reverse complement strand
GGGTGAACGCCTGCCGACGTGTCGCACCGACAGCCTGGGGTGTCGTCACTGTTCGAGATGGTGTTCGAGTGCTCCCTTGTGACAGTCCGGGCAGAAATCACCCGCACGCAGCGATGAGGCCTCCACGGCGGTCGTGAACCCACACCTCGGACACTGGAACTTACCTTCCGGAACCGTGACCGCGCTCTCGGTCCGCTCGACGGTCGGCCCCTCGTCGGTCCCGGGTTCGGTCTGTGGTGCCCACTGGTCACCGTCGTCGCCGGGTTCGTCGGGCCACTCCGCGGCTTCGTGGTCGCTGTCCCGCGACTGTGCTGGCTGCTGGGACTCCGCCGGCCACTCGCCCGGTAGGCGGTCCTCGTCGTCTTCCTCAAGGATCACCGCGTCGTCACCCGGCTCTGGTTCCGACGATTTCTGGCCCGTCTCTGCGGTCTCGGTCGTCGACTCCGCCGCGGGCGACTCCGCGTCGCGTTCGGCGTCAGGTGTCCCGGCCTCGGGCGATTGCTCTGTCTCTACCGTGTCGGATGCATCGGTGAGATCGTCCGAGACGATGTCGGCTGCTGTCTCGACGGTGGTGACTTCCTTGTTTTTCGAAACCACCTGTACCGCCCCACAGCGCCGGCAGGTTTCGGTCTCGCGGATCGTAATGACGACCTCACTACCCTCCTCCTCGCGTTCACGCTCGACCCCGGAGTCGCCGTAGTCGTGACCGAATATCGAACACCTGAGACTCATTGTGTTGCATTGCCCGCGTGTGAAATATAAGCGTACTGCTTGGGGGAGTCGGACCATTACGATCCGTTCCGATCCGACCGGCGCGCTCAAAATATAAAAGCACCGCTCGCGTACCGATGTATGATGCGTGCAAAGCAGGAGTACCGCGACCGTGACGGGACAGAGGTCGCGGTACTCGATGCGCTCGCGGACCGCCAGGACGAGGGGATGACCATCTTCGAGTTGCGTGCCGCTGTCGAGGCCGACATCGATACACTCGAGGATGCGCTCGAACGACTCGACGACGACGACCTGATCGAGGCTTCCCGTGAGAGTGGGCGGACGGTTCTGGTTCCCAACGGCGACGCGATCACCGAAAGCCACGAGAACGGTCACGACGAGGACGGGTTTATCGAGGACATCCGTCGCAGACTGCCGTTTTGACCTGGATCCCGAACGGGAGGGCAGTTGCGACACAGTCTGGGTTGTCGCCCCCACCTCGGACAACATGGCTTAATACCGGTACGCCCCAACAACAGGTATGCGCGTCGTTTCACTGCTTCCCTCGGCGACAGAGATGCTGTACGCACTGGGAGTCGAACCCGTCGGCGTTTCCCACGAGTGTGATCACCCACCCGCTGCCAGCGACCGTCCGACCGTCATCCACTCGCGGGTCGACGCGAGTGCGTCCAGTGGTGAGATCGATCAGCAGGTACAGACCGCCATCGAGACCGGCGGCGTCTACGAGATCGACCGCGACACACTCGCCGATCTCGACCCCGACCTGATCGTCTCGCAGGGGATCTGTGACGTGTGTGCGGTCGACGATAGCGACGTCCGGCAGGCAGTCGATGACCTCGGTCTCGGAGCAGATGTCGTCGCGACTGACCCCCACAGTCTCGAAGACGTGTTCTCTGATCTCGAACGCCTCGGGGAGATCCTGGACCGCGAGGCGAAAGCCGCCGCCGTCGTTGCCGACCTCCGGGAGCGCGTCGAGCGCGTTCGCGATCTCACCCCAGCAGAGAGCCCTCGGGTTGCGGTTCTCGACTGGCTTGATCCGGTGATGGTTGCGGGTCACTGGATCCCCGAAATGGTCGACATCGCCGGCGGAACGTACCCGCTTGGCGCTCCCGGTGACACATCGACCCCCCGCGAGTGGTCGGCGATCCGGGAGGCCGATCCCGACGTTCTCGTGGCCGCGCCGTGTGGGTTCGGACTCGATCAGACCCGTGAGAACGCGACCGATCTGACCGGTCGAGACGGGTGGGGGTCGTTGTCCGCCGTCCAAGACGGTCGGGTCTACGCGATGGACGGCCACCACTACGTGAACCGGCCCGGGCCGCGCCTTGTCGACACGCTCGAGTATCTCGCTGGCGTCGTGCACCCGGGAACCGTCGAGGTGCCGGGGTCGGTCGTCGAACGACTTGCGGCCGGGGTTTCGGTCGCGCAGGACTCGGCGACCGGTGCCGGTGACTCCTGAGCCCGACTCCGGGACAGCGATCGGATAGACTGTGTCACGGTCTCAACACGCGACAGCGTCTCCTTGTTGTCAGGGATCGCAACGGCCGGCCCGTCTCACCGGGACGACGCTTATACGGCTTGGCCGAGTAGCAACAGCCAGATGGAACAGGAGTACGGCCTGCTCGACACTGACGAGACGGACGCGCCGGGCGACGAGTGGGAGTCGATCGACTACGGGGATACGGAAGCCGATCGCATCGCCCGGCAACGGGACCGGGAGTTCAGCCAGTTTCGCAAGCGCATCACTGACGCCGACCAGTTCAAGGTCGAAGACTCCGTGTTCGACGAGGCGACCTACGGCGCACTGTACAAACTCGTCCAGGACGGCTATATCGATGCCTTCGGCGGTCCAATTTCGACTGGCAAGGAGGCAAACGTCTACACCGCCCTCGGAGGGCCACGGGCTGGCGAGGAACTCGCAGCGGGGGAGGAAAAGCCCCAGGAGACCTTCGAGAACGTGGCCAAACGGCCCGAGATCGCCGTCAAGCTCTACCGGATCAACGCCTCTGACTTCCGGGATATGCGTGGGTATCTCGAAGGTGATCCCCGGTTCGAGGAGGTCGCCGGCGACAAGAAAGCGGTCGTGCTGGGCTGGGTGCGAAAGGAGTTCGCCAATCTCCAGCGGGCACGCGAGGCAGGCGTACGCGTCCCTCGCCCACTTGCCGTCGAACGGAACGTCCTCGCGATGGAGTATATCGGCACCGCGGCAGGGCGTGCCAAGCGCCTCACCGAAGTCGATATCGACAACCCCCGGACCGCCTTCGAGGTCGTCCGGGAGTACATGTGCCGGCTGCACGAGGCCGGTCTCGTTCACGGTGATCTCTCGGAGTTCAATATCGTCTTCGACGGGGGGCAACTGGTCGTGATCGACTTGGGGCAGGCGATTACGGTCCACCATCCAAACGCGGAGAAGTTCATTCGCCGGGACTGTGAGAACGTGGCCAACTTCTTCGCCAGTCAGGGTGTCGAGATTACGTCCGGGGAACTGTATGAGTTTATCAGGCAGGAAAGCGAAGGCTGAGCCGGATAGTCCCCGCCACAGTTTCTCTCTCGATCGCGATCACTGACAGCCCCGGACGGTTTCCTGTCCGGGGATACCCCGGATGCTCCGCCCCGGAAGATGCTGAAACCGACTGTCCTTTCGGCTGTCGTGGCCAACGCAGATCGTTGCAGGCGTGTTACCGTTCGATTTCCTGGAGTGTTCACGATTTTGGGTAACCGCCATCACGGCGGCCTGGAGGTTCAAAATACGCTTTGGCCTGTGTTCCGGGACCGATCTCGTCTATCGAGACCCCACCACAGCGAGGGCACTGCCGAGGTACCACGACATCCGCAAGGACGGTGTCACACGTTTCGCAGACAAAGGACTGTACTCCGGACACACACTATGTTCGTGAGAATCGGATAAAAACCCTGGTTTCCGGGCTCGCTGGCCGTTCGGTCTCGTCACCGACTGATAGTGATTATTGCGAGTCTGTACCGCTTCCGCGGATCAAAACGGCTGTTTCACGCCATGACACGGCACTATCTGTAACGTGGTCGCGAAAACTACCGCAATAATCACTATGAGAGACCGGAACGTCGATCCCGGATGCTGCGCTTACCCTAACGATAGATTAAGAATGTCCGGACACCCAATATAGCGTATGACGCGATACGAAAAGCTGTGTGAGGACTTCGACTGGCAGGACGTGTGGGATACATTCGAGGGGGGGCGGGACGGATGGTTCAACATCGGCCACGAATCCGTCGGTCGGCACGCCACCGGGGACACGAGCGATCGGCTTGCCGTCCGCGTCGTGGATTTCGCCACCGGCGAGAGTTCGTCGCTCACCTACGGTGAACTACACGCACAGGCAGGCAGGTTCAGCAACTTTCTCTCTGACCTGGGACTCACATCCGGCGATAGGATCGCGACGATGCTCGAACCGTGCCCCGAACTGTACACGGCAATCGTCGGCTCCTGGCTCGGCGGCTACCAGCTCGTTCCGCTGTCACCGCTGTTTGGCCCCGACGCGGTGAACTATCGGATTCAGGACGCGGACGTACGGGCCGTCGTCGTTTCTCGCGAGCGCTACGGAAAAATCGATGTCGAGGCGGCGACGGATCTCGAGCACGTGATCGTCGTTGATCTTGGCGGGAGGTCCGATCCCGACGGGACACTTGCATTCGAGCAGATACGGGACTACGAACAGTCCGACGAGGTCGCGGACACCCACGCCAACGACACGTCGGCAATCCAGTACACGAGTGGGACGACCGGCCAGCCAAAGGGGGTGAAAATGAAACACTCGATTCTCGTTCCGATGTCCCCTGCGTTCAGATATTCGGCCGACCACCGCCCGGCTCATGAGTACTTCGGTGCGGCCCCACCGGCGTGGTCGTACGGTCTCTACGGCTGTACAGCCTGGGCGCTGAGTGCGCGCATGGGGACAACGGCGTATCGCGGACAGTTCGAACCGGCGGAGTTCGTCGAGGTGCTCGAACAGTTCGAGTTTACGAACCTTTTTGCCCCGCCGACGCTGCTTCGACAGCTCTCCCAGTCCTCGGTCGACTTCGAGGAGTACACCCTGAACCTCGGTATCGTCGCGACCGCGGGCGAGCCACTCGATTCAAAGACGATCGCCTGGGCACGGGACAACCTGGATTCGATGATCGTGGATCACTACGGACTGACAGAGGGTGCGATGGTGGTCAACAACTACGTGTTCGACGACTGGAATATCAAACCGGGAAGCATGGGCAAGCCGGCACCGGGGTTTGACGTCCGGATTCTGGCTCTCGACGCCGACAGGGAAATTCCGACGGGCGAAATCGGCGAGATTGCGATCCGTACCGAGGATACACCACTCAATGCGACCGGATACCTGCACAAACCGGCCCTCTCGGAGGAGATGTGGGGCGGGGAGTGGCTCCGGACCGACGATCTCGGTCGGGAGGACGACGACGGGTACATCTGGTTCGAGGGCCGGGCGGACGACGTAATCCTCAGTGCCGGCCACCGGATCGGTCCGGCCGAGGTAGAGGATACGCTTATGAACCACGATGCCGTCTCCGAGGTGGCTGTCGTGGGTCTTCCCGACGAGAAACGGGGGGAAGTCGTCTCCGCGTTCGTTGTGCTACAGGCGGAGTACGACGGGTCCGACTCACTCAAAGAGCAACTGCAAACGTTCGTCAAGAACGAACTCGCGAAAACGAAGTATCCCCGGGTAGTCAGATTCCGTGAGAGTCTACCAAAGACGAACTCTGGCAAGATCCGGCGAAACGAGATCAGAAACGAGTACGCGTAGGGCTCCGCGGTCCGGGAGCGATCCGTCAACAGGGTTAATCCTGCCCAGGCCAATATATCATCATGGCCATTGCTCGACACGGGACCGGTTTGCCGGCCGACGTGCGGGCCGTCCTGTCGCAGGTCCATCCGGTGTTTATGTTGCCACCGCTTGCCGCGTCGTGGTTCGGTGCGATCGTGGCCGGGGAAGCCGAGATTCCCGTCGGTATGGTGCACATGACTGGCATGTTCTGTGCGGTGTACACAGCCCACATCAAGGATGGGTACATTGATTTCTACCGCCGCGGTGAGGACGACGACCACCCGCTGACCGTTCGTGGCTGTCGACTCGCGCTCGTCGCTGCGGGTCTCGGTTTTGCCGCCTGTACGCTTCTGTTAGGTCTCGTTGTCGGCCCCGGTGGGGCGCTCGTGACGCTTCCGACCTGGTTTATCGGCTATCTGCACGCCCCGCAACTGGATACGAACCCGATTACCACGACGCTTGGCTACCCGACCGGTATCGCGCTATCCATACTCGGTGGCTTCTACGTCCAGACGACAACGGTCACCGCGACGATACTGGGGTTCGTGCTCGTCTTTCTGGTGGTGCTTGCGGGTGTGAAGATCATCGACGACGAACAGGACTACGCCTACGACAGTTCGATCGACAAACAGACTGTCTCGGTCGTACTGGGGCCCGCTCGCGCCCGGGAACTGGCTTCCTCGCTTTTTTTCGCCGGACTCGTCGGCGTGCTGTGGGGGACGGTCAGCGGCCTGTTTCCCCCGGCCACACCGGCGGCGGCGCTTGCCTTTGGCTCGGTTGCTCTTGTGGCCAGGCGGGCCCGGCCGACGCTCGCGACGATGCTTCTGATCCGTGGTGCCTACGTCTTTCTGGCGTTTCTGGTGGTGGCCGTCTGGTTTCGGCCGCTGTCGGGCACCGGACTTCCCGATATCACGGTGCTGGGTGGGTCCACCTACCTCGCTACCGAAATCCTGTTCGGAAGCGTCGCGCTGGCGTTGCTCTCCTATGCTGGTGCCCTCCGGGCTGCCGCCCGGACGATCGCTGTGGTGTATCCACTCGCTTACGTCTGGGACTGGTACACCCTTGAGGTGGGCGTTTTCGAGATCACGGCACGCACCGGCTACGATCTGTTCGGGATCCCGATCGAGGAACACATCTTCATGATCGTCGTGCCAGCACTCGTGTTAGGCGTTCACGAGACACTCAAGACACTTTCCGTCGAGCCTGCAAACGGTGCCAAAACACACCCGGACGGGTGACCCCCAGGTCACGGCGGGACGGATCGACAGCGAGGCCGGCAGGGAGACACCGCCGCGTGTGCCCGGTAGTCCGGGCGGTGGCCGGATACCGACCAGTTTTTGCCTCTCCCAGTCAGAGGTGCCTGTATGAGCCACGAGCGACTGCCGACCGACCGACCGGCGGTGGTGACCGTGGGGCTGCCCTACGCGAACGGGGACCTCCACGTGGGCCACCTCCGCGGGTACGTCGGCGGCGACCTCTACGCCCGGGCGCTCCGTCGCGTCGGCCAGCAGACTGCATTCGTCTGTGGGTCCGACATGCACGGAACGCCCGTCGCCGTCAACGCCGCCGAGCAGGGCGTCGATCCGGAGACGTTCGCCCTGGAGTGGCACGAACAGTACAGCGAACGGTTCCCGGCGTTCAACGTCGAGTTCGACAACTACGGGCACACACACGACGAGACAAACACCGAACTCACACAGGCGTTCGTCTCGACGTGGATCGACGGGGACCACATCCTCGAGAGGGAGATCGAGGTCGCCTACGACCCCGAGGCAGACCGGTGGTTGCCAGACCGGTACGTCGAGGGGACCTGTCCGTACTGTGGGGAGCCCGCCCGCGGAGACGAGTGCGACGAGGGGTGCCAGCGCCACCTCGAACCCGGTGAGATCGAGGACCCGACCAGTACACTGACCAGCAACGAGGCCGAGTATCGCACGCGCGAACACAAGTTCCTCCGACTCTCGGATTTCCAGGCGTATCTCCAGGAGTTTATCGACCGTCTCGACGGGACCGAGAATGCGAGCAACCAGCCCCGCGAGTGGATCGAGGGTGAGCTTCAGGACCTGTGTATTACCCGCGATATGGACTGGGGGATCGACTATCCCGGTTCGGCCGCCGATGATCTCGTCTTGTACGTGTGGGTCGACGCCCCAATCGAGTACGTCGCGTCGACAAAACAGTACTCCGAGCGCGTCGGGGCCGAGACCTACGACTGGGAGGCGGTCTGGAAGGTCGGCAACGAGACCCGCCCCGGGACGGAGTGGAACAAGGAGTGGTTCGAGGACAGCGGTGAGATCATCCACGTCATCGGGCGGGATATCATCCAACACCACACCGTCTTCTGGCCCGCCATGTTGCGCGGCGCCGGCTACAATGAACCGCGTGCGGTGCTCGCGACCGGTTTCGTCGGGATCGACGGAAAATCCCTCTCGACCTCGCGAAACCGGGCGATCTGGGCAAAAGAGTACCTCGACGCAGGCTTTCATCCCGATCTCTTCCGGTATTACATCACCACCGGTTCGGGTCTCGAACGCGACGTCGATTTCTCCTGGGATCGGTTCGCCCAGCGGGTCAACAGCGAACTGGTCGGTAGTTTGGGGAACTTCTGCTACCGTGCGCTGCTCTTTGCCCATCGCAACTACGGGGGAACACCCGACACGGCGGTCAGCGAGGCGGTCAGCGAGCGGATCGAGACGGCGCTTGACACGTTCGAGGACGGCGTCGCGGCGTACGACATCCGGACGATCGGCAACGTCGGGATCGAACTCGCGGATTTTGGCAACGAGTACATCCAGCGCCACGAACCGTGGAACCTGATCGACGAGGATCCCGAGAAAGCAGCACAGGTCATCCGTGACTGCGTCCAGCTCACAAAGGCGTGTGCGGTGCTCGTCCAGCCGGTCATGCCGGCGAAGGCAACCCGGCTGTGGGAGCAGTTCGAGGAGACCGGAGACCCCGGCGAGGCGACACTCGAGGACGCGCTGACCCCCCCACCCAGCCAGTTCGGTGAGCCAGCAGAACTGTTCAGCCAGGTCGAGGACGACCATATCGCCGACCTCAACGAAACACTCCGACAGCGCGTCGCCGAGGCGAGTGAGGACGACGGCAGCACAGAGACGGGGGACGAGGCCACCCCGGCCGACATCGAGCCCCTCGAAGACGACCGGATCAGCTTCGAGCAGTTCCGGGACCTCGACGTGCGCGTCGGGGAGATCGTCACGGCAGAGCCAATCGAGGATGCGGACGAACTGGTGGTCCTCGAGGTGGACCTCGGCGTCGAGACCCGGCAGGTCGTCGCCGGGATCAAGCAACGTCACGATCTCGGGACGCTGCCCGGAACGCGGGTGATTGTGCTCGCGAACATGGAAACTGCAGAGCTGTTTGGTTACGAATCAGACGGTATGGTGCTCGCGGCCGGAGCGGAGGCTGACCTGCTGACGACCCACGGGGACGCGCCGCCTGGAACACAGGTGCGGTAACGAGGTGGTATGTCTGGGTTGGTCTCACACACCGACCGGTCGAGGACACGGACCAGCCTTTTGAGACTGGCGCCCCAACCGAAGGGCATGCCAGCAGAGTCCGATGACGGACGCGATGGGGACAGTCCGGGCGATGAGCAAGCCGCGGCTGAGCCGGACGGGGACAAACAGGGCGTCTCGGCAGGGGACACGGAACGCGAGGAGGGATCCTCGTCGACGACCCGCGACGAGATACCGGCGGATCTGACACAGGCCATCGAGGAGGACAGTACCCCCGCGACGGGGGACGATCAGGAGGGCAAGACGGACAACCAGGAGTGGCGCTTCTCGGTCGAGGAGGTCGGGGAGTCGAATGGAAACGTCGCGGGGTCGCTCGACCGTGACCAGCCACTCGAACCACAGGAGATAACCACCGAACACGCGGCGTTGGTCCTGCTTGGCGTGCTCGTGACGGTCGGATTGATCGCGAGCGTGCTTTTTTCGTTTTGATATCCGCAGACACTGGATTTTTGCCTTGGCTCACAGTATGAGTGACATGGACCGACTCACGGAGTCGTTGCGGGAGGCGCCGATCGTCGAGAAGGACGGCTACCACTACTTCGTCCACCCGGTCAGCGACGGCGTCCCGATGCTCGAACCCGAGTTGTTGCGCGAGATTGTCATCAGGATCATCCGGAAAGCAGACATCGACAACGTGGACAAGATCGTGGCGCCCGAGGCGATGGGGATTCACATCTCCACGGCCGTATCACTGGTTACCGACATCCCGATCGTGGTGGTTCGCAAGCGCGGCTACGGTCTCGAGGGCGAGGTCCCAATCTCGAAGGTGACCGGATATAAGAAAAGTGATATGTATATCAACGATATCGAGCCCGGGGATCGCGTCGTTGTCCTCGACGACGTACTCTCGACGGGGGGGACGTTGTTTGCCCTCCTGACTGCACTCGAGGACATCGGTGCCGAGATTGTCGATACCGTCGCGGTCATCAAGAAAGTCGGGGACGGAAACAAGCTGGATGGGACACCGTTCGACCCGCTGACGCTTGTCAACGTGGACGTGGTCGACGGGGAACTGGTGATCGTCGACGAGGGGGGTGACGGCTGATGGACGAGGTAGGGGGGTTGGTCTCGTCGCTGTACGACCATCTGGAGGCGACCGAGGAGTTACCGGTCGAGACCGACGCGAGTCGCATTCTCGGGGAAGCCCAGGCCATTGCCGGGGACCTCACCCGGGGTGAGCCCGACCACGAGACGATCCACGAACGCGTCGAGACCATCAGTGAACTGCTCGCGGAGGTCGACGAGACCGGTGATCCCGAGGCCGACGAACACGTCGCCGCCGCCTGGCGGGCCACACGGCGGATACTGGAGCGATGAAGACGCTCGTGACCGGCGGCGCCGGCTTTGTCGGATCACATCTCGTCGACCGACTGGTGACCGAAGGCCACGACGTCACCGTCGTCGACGACTTCTCGACCGGGAGACGCGAATGGGTCCACGACGACTGTACGATCCACGAGGGTGATCTTACAGACGACACGACAGCCGAGGCGGTCGTCGACGGGTCCTACGATCTGGTCTGTCACCTCGCCTCCCGCGCAGCGGTCGACGACGAAGAGCCGCGTGCACAGTTCCGAGCCAACACGGAGATGACCTACGGACTCCTGGAGGCAGTGCTCGAGGCAGAGATCCCCGAACTGGTGTTCACGTCGACCTCGACAGTCTACGGCGAGGCCCCCCGACCGACGCCGGAGGATTTCGCCCCGCTCGAACCGATCAGCGCGTACGGGGCGAGCAAACTCGCCTGCGAGGGGATCCTCTCGACTGCCGCACACGCCCACGGGTTGACTGTCTACAACCTCCGGTTTGCCAACATCGTCGGGTCGCGCCTGCGGGGGGCTGTCGTGCCCGATTTTATCGACAAACTCCGCGCGGAGCCAACCACGCTGACGATCCTCGGGAACGGGCGACAGGAAAAATCCTATATGCACGTCGAGGATTGTATCGACGCACTGCGTTACGTCCGCGAGTGTGCCTCGGGGCCGGTCGCAAGTTACAATCTCGGCACGCGAACCACGACGTCGGTCGATCGGATCGCAACGATCGTCGCCTCGGAACTGGGGGTCGAACCCGATCACGAGTACACCGGTGGGGACCGGGGGTGGACCGGTGACGTTCCGAAGATGCGTCTCTCGATCGAGAAACTCGCCGCACTGGGGTGGGAACCGGCACTGTCCAGCGAGGCGGCAGTCCGGCGGGCCACGCGGGAACTGCTCGACGAGAACGCCTTTTGCGACGACTCTTCGGCCTGACGGGCCAGCAAAACAAAGTTCCGTGTCTCTCGGTCGGAAACCCGGAAAACGGGCAGTTTTAGGTGAGCTTAAATATCTGGGGCTGCCAGGCCTGAACATGGCTGCCTGGCCAGACCCGAGGCGGTGTCGTCGTCTGCTGTCCGGACGCGGAGTCGGCGTGTTCGGAACGGTTCTCGTCTTGGGGGTTGGGGTGGTGGTCGCCCGCCGAACCGTCGAAACCGATGGCGTGATCGCGGCGATCCGTGCTGCCGATCCGGCCGTTCTTGCTCTTGCCGCCACCGTCTACCTGGGTTCCTGGCCGCTGCGGAGCAAGCGTTACGAGGGGATCCTGACGGCGATGGGACGGCGCTGTGGCGTCGGTTTTCTCACCGCAGCGATTTTCGTGAGCCAGACGGTCAACCTGGTCGTCCCGGCGCGGGCCGGGGACGGTGTCCGGGCGTATCTCCTGAACGACCGGAGACAGGTCCCGTATACGACCGGCGCGGCCTCGCTGACCGTCGAACGCCTGTTCGACCTGCTGGCGCTGACAGCCATCGGGGCCACCGGGTTCGCGTGGTTGCTCGCGACCGGTCGGGAGTTCCCGCTGGACCGGGGATCGGCGTTCGTGGTCGGGGCGACCGGCGTTGCGCTCGTTGGCCTCGTGGTGACGGCCGTAATCGTCGGCATCGCCCGGAGCGACCTGGACCCGGGTGGTCTCCTCCGGGAACGCGCGGAAGGACGCCTTTCCCTACTCGTCGAGAAGCTAGTCGCCTTCGGCGGCGACATCAGTCG
>JAQCMX010000211.1 GCA_028274885.1 Haloarculaceae archaeon | reverse complement strand
CTTTCCTTTGCGATGAGTGCGCCGTCGATCTCGCCGGCCTCCATGAGTCGGATGAGAAACGCAGTCACGGCACCGCCGTCCTGTGACCCGTGTCGCCAGTCCTCCTCGACCCTCGCGGAGAACTCCGTGATCGGATCGCCAGCACCTTTGACGTTGTCCTCGCCGCCGGTGATTTTCCACTGACGCTCGTAGCGCAGGCCGCCACGGGGACAGAAGTCCCAGCAAAGCGAACAGCCCGTACACATCTTCACCAGCTCCGGCAGGTTGTCCTCGCCGATGCCGATCGAGTCGGACGGACAGGCCGCGACACAGGTCCCACACTGGATACACCGACCTTCGTCGATCACCGCCTCGTCCAGTTCCATGAACCACGTCTTGTCGTCCGGCTCTTCGATGTCGTTCATACCACTGCGAATGCCAAACCGCGGGTTCTCCATATCGACATCCCCCGGCAGATTGACGCGTTTGTCCGGCCGGTCTGGCTCACCGTGGTCCTCACCGGGGAGTGCCTGACTGACACCCTCGGCCGGTTCGGTGAACTCCAGGTCTGTCAGCTCCCCGTCCGGGGAGACGTTTGTCGGCTCCTCACCGACGGCCCCGGCGCCGGCACCGTCTGCGACCGCGCGCTCGGCGGTCCCGGAGGTGCGGTTTCTCTGTCCGGCCGCGTCGTGGCTGTCTGCTCCGCCGGTGTCGCCGGACGCACAGCCACACTGACCGGAGTCGCAACTGTTCCCGGTGGGTGCGCCACGTACCGGGGATTGCTCGGAGCCGTGTGAGTCGGCTCCACCGTGGGGGATGCGTTCGGTTTCGCCGCTGGTCCGGTCGGAGGTGTCGCCCGATATCGGTGGGACGTTCGTTCCCCCACCCTCTGTCGCGGGAACACCGGGCAGAGTCGGATCCGGGTCCTCCAAACCGGTTCCGGGTCGTTCGGCTGGCTCCGCACCGACACCCGGATCGGCGAGAAAGTCCGGAGCACCGTCTTCAACGAGATCCGGCTCCGCCTCGATGCCGTCGGCGTTGTTGCTGTCTGGCTGTTCAGTCGCCATGTGCGATACCCCCGGAGACGTTGGCGTCGGCCTGTTGCATCACGTCACGCAGGCGGTCGTTTTCGACCCGACGACACCACCCGTAGAACCGCTCGCCCTCGTGGCGCTCCTCGGCGTAGGCGTCGAACAGTTGCTCGATAGCCGGGATAACCGCGTCGGCCGGAACGGCGTGTTCTACCCAGTCGATGAACTCGTTGTCCGTGCCGAGGGCTCCGCCGAGGCCGAAGTCCATCCCCTCGACGAGATTGTCACCCTCCTCGTTGGTCGTCCCCTCAGGATCGTCGACCTGGACAGTCTCGCCCCGGAAGCCGATGTCGGCGATCTGGGGCTGGGCACACGAGGCCGAACAGCCCGACATGTGCATCCGCACGACGTCGAGGTCGTCGGGCGTGTCGATGCGTTTGTCCAGGGCCTTCGCCCACCGGCGCACGCGGTTTTTCGTTTCGATGATACCGTAGTTACAGAACTCCGAACCCGTACAGCCAACCGCCCCCCGCGAGAACGGGCCGGGGTCTGGACGGTATTTCCGGGCGAATGGTTCGTCCAGTAAGGCCCCGATCGATTCCTCGGGGATGTGCGTAATCACGAAATTCTGGTCCGTTGCGAGCCGGACGCTCGCGTTTTCGGTGCCGTACTGTTTCGCTGCGTGGGCGGCCGCAGCGAACTCCGACCCGCCCATCCGCCCTGCGATGACGTTGAAACCAACGTATTTGAGGCCGTCCTGTTTCTGATCGTGCACGCCCACGTGGTCGCCGGTGTATCCCTCGGTGAGATCGACGCCCTGGGTCCTGAGGTCCACCCGACAGCGGTCCCGGACTGCCTGTTCGAAGTGCTCCGGCCCCAACTGCTCGACGAGATAGCGCATCCGGCAGACGCCACGGTTGTTCCGGTCTCCCAGTTCCTTGAACGTCTGGGCCACTGCACGGGTAAACTCGACCGCATCCTCCGGTCGGACGAACACGTCGAGCGTCGAGGCCATCCGTGGGCCGTCCGAGAGACCGCCGCCGACCTTGGCGTGGAAGCCGTACTGCCACTCGCCATCGATCTCCTTCTTTGCGGGGGTCATCCCCACGTCGTTGATCTGTGACTGGCCACAGTCGTGCTTGCAGCCCGTGATCGTCATCTTGAACTTTCGGGGCAGGTTGGCGTACTCGCGGTTCTCGGTGAAAAACGAGGAGACGGCCTCGACGACCGGTTGGGCGTTGAACGCCTCGTGGTCCGAACAGCCCGCGACTGGACAGCCAAGCACGTTCCGTGCGGAGTCGCCACACCCCTGGATGGTCGTCAGGCCGACCTCCGCGTACTGGTCCCAGATGTCGGGCACGTCGTTGATTTCGATCCAGTGTTTCTGGATATCCTGTCGCGTCGTGATGTCGAGGAAAGCGTCACCCCAGATGGGGTTTTGCTCCTCGCCGCCGTGTTCCTCGGGTGCCGTGGCGTACTCCTCTGCGACCTCGCCGATGACCGCTGCCTGGTCCGGCGTCAGGTGCCCGCCCGGGACCTTCGTCCGCATCATGTAGAAGTCCTCGTGGACGCCGTGAGTGTACATTCCGGCCCACTTCAACCGCTCAAACTCACCCTCGTCCTCTGCGTCGACGATCTCCTCAAAGGACATTCCCTCTGCTGCGTACTCTTTAACATCCTCGATGACATCGAGGGGGTGTTTCGTCTCTTTCCATTCTTCGACTGTATTCATACTTTTCCTCCGGCGGTCGCTGGGAACGACTGCCGTAGTTATTTTCATTCAATAGTCCCCCTCACTTTAGCCGCTGTGTCACGGTGAATACCGCCACACTTCCCATCTACCAGAATATGTTGCCGGATAACCGCGCACCAGTCCGGTCAGCACACGACCGAAACAAACCCCCGGTCACCGGGTTCGGTGGTCGGATCTCCCGTGACCGCTACCGTACGTGTCACACCTATCGGTGAAACTGTCCGGTAGACGTGGGACGTTGACGCCCGGGTGCCGGATGTCGGGGTAATCATTCCGGTGCAATTTTAAGAGAGAATTGAGTATTGTATAGATATGCTATACACCTGCCGAAACTGCAAGCGAACATTTGCCTCGGAACTCGAACTCGATCTCCATCGGGACAGCTGTGCCGACGGGAAGCTATTCTGTACCGAGTGTGGTGAGCGCTTCTCCGAGGGGGCTGCGACCACCGACGGCTGGCACTACCGCTGTCCGACCGACGGCTGTGACGGGAAGGGGATCGGAGACCAGATCCAGAAGGTAACCGACGTACGCCTCGAAGTATCCTGACGGGGACTGTCCTGCTGTCGGTGGCCGCTGTCGCGCGGGCGCTATCAGCAAAGAAAACTGGAGCCAAAGTATACATTCACGGGTCTGTAAGCGCCAGTCGATGATCGAGGCGCGGAACCTTCGCAAGGAGTACGGGGACTTCGCAGCCGTCGAGGACAGTACCTTCGAGGTGACTGATGGCGAGGTCTTCGGCATCGTCGGTCCCAACGGCGCCGGAAAAACGACCACACTGAAGATGCTTGCCGGGTTGCTCGAACCAACCAGCGGCGATGCGACGGTGGCGGGCTACGACGCCAGCGAAACCGAGATGCGCAGTCACCTCGGATTCCTTCCCGAGGAGTCCCCCCTCTACGAGGAGATGACACCGATCACCTATTTGGAGTTTTTTGCCGACCTGTACGACGTGCCCGGGAGCCTCGCCGAAGAGCGGATCCAGGAGACGCTCGACGAACTCGACCTGGAGCACCAGGACCGACAACTTGGCGACATGTCCAAAGGTATGAAACGGAAAGTTGCCATCGCACGGTCGCTGATCAACGATCCCGACGTTCTCGTCTACGACGAACCGGCAAGCGGGCTGGATCCGCTGACGACAAACTACATCATCCAGTTCACGGAGCAACTCGCCGCGGAGGGGAAAACGATCGTATTCAGCGCCCACAACCTGTTTCACGTCGAATCGATCTGCGATCGCGTCGCCATCATGAACGAGGGTGAGATCGTCGCTCGGGGTGACCTGGCTGCGCTCCAGTCCGAACACGGCGAGACGACCTACCACGTCTACACCACCGTCGAGGTCCCCGACAGCGTCAGGAAAAACGGCCGCTGGCACCGCGTCGTCGGGACGATGGAGGCGGTCGAACGGACTCGCGACGCCGCCCAGGGTGCCGGCGGTAGCGTCGCCGACATCCGGACCGAGGAGTCGAGCCTCGAAGAGGTGTTCCTGAACGTCGCCGAGGGTCACGAAGGGGAGGGGAAGTCGGAGGCCTGACGGTGCAGATTCGGAAGCTCCTGCGGATCGCTCGCTGGGAAGTCACGAAAAACGCCGGTGGGGTCGACCGTCGCACCGTCGCCGTGGTGGTCGCGGCGATCGCGTTGCTCGCGCTCGTTGCGCCCCTCGTCGCGGCCGGCGGTGTCGGGGTCGATAGCGGCCTCTACCGGGTTGGTGTCGACGAGTCCAGCCCCTACTACGACGTGGTCCGGCAGGACGACACCTTCGTCGTCACCGGACCCGACGCGACAGCCTACGACGACGGCGATCTTGAACTGCTCATCACCGGTGAACGCATTCGCGTCCAGCCCACGACGAAAGGGGAGGCAGCCCACGACGAACTTCGGAGTAGCGTCCAGCAGTACAACGACGAGCAGCTCAAACTCGAGGCAAACCAGTCCGCCGCGTTCCCGGTCTCGGTCGCCCTCGAATTCCGTTCACAGACCGGCCTGGGCGACAGGCTGCGGATCGATCAGGACGGTGGGGAAGCGACGGAGACAGACGGGGCAGGTGGGGACGACGGCGGGGCTGCCGGCGAAACCGACGACGGGGCTGCCGGCGAAGCCGACGGCGGTGAGAACGCAAGTCGGTCGGTCGACCCCGACACAGAGTCCGGTGGGGTCGGCGGCCTGGGTGGTCTGGGCGGCCCGCTGGGCAACGAGGGCGTCTCCGGTTCCCCGTCTGATATCGATCCACCATTCCCCTTCGAGTCGCTCGTGCTCGCGTTCGTCTTTGTCATCCCGATGAACTTCGTCATCCAGGCGTACGGAAGCACGATCCTCTCGGAGCGGATCAACCGCCGGGGCGAACTGTTGCTCGTGTCCCCGGTCTCGCGGCTGGATATCATCGGGGGCAAGACGCTCCCGTACTTTCTGGGGGCGATGGCAATCGAGGGGGCGATCGCAGTCGGACTCATCTACACTGTGGACGGCACCGTCGGCGGGCTGGTGTCGATTCTCGCGATGACGCCGCTTGTCCTGCTCTTTTTGGGTGCGACGTTTCTCGGTGCCATGTTCGCTCGCTCGTTCAAGGAACTCACCTTCGTGACCGTGACCATCACCGTTGTACTGACCAGTTACGCGTTCGTGCCGGCGATTTTCACCGACGTCGGCGCGATCGCGCTCATCTCGCCGCTGACGATCGTCGTCCGGAATCTCCAGAACGAGGGGGTCACGCTCGGCGAGTTCGCGTTCTCGACGCTTCCGCCGATGTTGTCGGCGATTGTCTTTTTCGGACTGGGATCCGGACTGTACCGCGAGGAGGACATGTTCGACCAGCGGTCGATCCGCGGTCGGGTTCTCGACGCGCTGGCCGGACCGATCTCCCGGCCGTACCACGTCGGTGTGATGACCGCAGTCCTGATACCGTTCGTGTTCGTCCTCGAGTTGCTCGCGGTCGCGTCCCTGTTTGCGCTCGGGGAGATATCGATCGTCCTGATTCTCGTCGTCGTGGCGGTACTCGAGGAACTCGCAAAGAGCCTGCACATCTACGCCGCCTACGAACACCGGACCTTCGAGGCGAGGCGGAAGGTTGCACTGGTGCTTGGAGCGATAAGCGGGGTCGGATTCTTCCTCGGGGAGAAACTCGCGCTCCTCGCACAACTGGTCGGCCTGCCGGAACTGGCAATCGGCGAGGCGGCACTGCAAGGGGCGGTCTTTACCGGTCCGATCCTCGTCTTGTTCTTGCTGGCACCGCTTGCCTTACACGTCACGACGGCTGCCATCTCGGCTGTCGGTGCCGGCCGCGGCAAGCGCTCGTACATACTGGGGGTCGGGATTGCGATCCTGGTTCATCTCGGATACAATCTCGCGGTGGTGACGGCCGTTGCGTGATCCACGCTCCTGGTCGCGCGTTACCATCGGCAAGCGCGAGCTTTCGGCGCTCAGTCGGGAGAAGACGATCGTTCTCGCGATCCTGATACAGCTGTTTATTGCGGCGTTTTCCTCGTTTCTCGTGGTCGGGCTGACGTCGCTGTACGACCCCGGCGCGGTCGAAGAGGGCGAGATTGAGGTGGGTGTGACGGGTGAGCAACAGAACCGCCTCGTCGAGGCAGCACAGACCGAGGGTGTCGGGACGGTCAGATTCCAGGGTCGAGCGGACGCGACGGCCGCGTTCGAGGATGGGGACATCGACGCTGTTCTCGTCGCGACCGGCGAACAGGCCGAGCAGGGTCGGGTTATCCAGGTCGACGCGATCGTTCCCTCGGAGGATCTGCGAACGACGCTGATCGTGGTGCAGGTGCGAAGCGTGCTGACGGAACTGGAGCGGACCGAACGACTCGCCCGGTCTGAGTTTCTCGAACAGCCACCCGTAGCGGTCCCGTCGTCGACCGACGGCAGCCCGTTTTTCGGCTTCACCTACACGATCCTGCTCCCGCTGTTGCTCTTTTTGCCAGCATTTATCAGCGGCTCGATCGTTGTCGACTCAATCACCGAGGAGATCGAGCGCGGAACCCTCGAGTTGCTCCGGGCGGCACCGCTCTCGCTGACCGACATCGTCGATGGCAAGGCAGGGGCGATGATCCTGTTGGCGCCCCTGCAGGCGATGCTGTGGCTTGGCTTGCTCCGCCTGAACGGCATCGGGATCAACCACGCCCTACCGTTGCTCGTCGTTGTGACCGCGATTGCCACGATCACGGTCGTTCTCGGGATCGTGCTGGCGCTTGTCACCGCCAGGCGTCGACAGGCACAGCTCCTCTACTCGATTCTGGCATTACTTCTGTTTGGGACCGCGGCGCTCCTGCCGGAACACCCTGCGTCGACGATCGCGCTGCTTGCGGTCGATAGTACGACGCCCGGGACGTTTGCCCACGTCGCCGGAATAACCGTCTTCGCCGTCGTGGTGCTCGCGGTCGTCCGCCGATACGTGACCGGACTCGATCCGGAGTCACTGTGAACTGTGGGCTGAACAGACGGCCATCCGGATCATTCGACCGCGAGTGTCAGCACCAACCGATCACCCGCAGTCAGTGCTTCGACGAGTTGCCGATCGAGTTCGCCCGCGGCCGTGTCCGCACCGACCATGATCGTGCGGTCGTCCACGTAATCGCTCGTGCGGCCGACGAGGCTTCGCGTGTTCTCGAAGGACAGGTCGGGGTGTCCCCGCCCTTCGATGCGCTGTGTGTGACCAGCCACAGCAAGTGTGGCGGTGACAGTCGCGTCCGGATCACGACAGGCGCGCACGAACGCGTCGTCGAAGTCGGCGGGAACGCGGTCGGCCCCGACCCCGAGAATGCAGTCGCCCGCCGGCGTGAGGTAGTCGTCGCTCGTCACCTCGAAGGTACTCGGGTGCTTCGCGCTGACGTTCCCGTGTCCTCGCGCACGCACAGTCTCGGTGAAGCCTGCACCGTCGGTTGTCTGGGCTGTGCGTTCGTCCGTGGATCCGGATTCGTCCATGTCGTATGGTCGCCCCCGGGGGCACAAGTGCGGGGCGGTTCCGGACGACGGGGCTCCCGGATAGACCAATGTAGCCCGGTACCAGTAGGCCGTGGCACATTTCATGGACCGAGGATCGGGACACCCACGCCGCGGTGGAGGTTTCGAAACGATACGATGCACAATGGGCCCCGATCAGGAGCTTCGCCTTTCGAACCCGACCTCGTACTCGGTGCTGCTGACGTAGGAGGCCACCCGTACGCCGACGAGGCTGACCAGGATACTCGCGAGAACGAACACGGCGAGATGGGTTCCCGGCGCGATGGTAAAGGAATCGATCTCGATTGGGCCGTACGAAGTCGCCGGTGTCGTCAGGGTGCTCATGGTATCCGTAATGCGGAGGAAGTACGCAGCAAAACCACGGACAGCGAGGCCAAAAGCGATTGCAACGAAGGGAAGATAGATATACGCGCTCCCGAGCCCCTGACCACGGATGAACTCATCGAGCAGGCGACCAGCACCCGCGATGAGGGCGGCAACGGTCAGCCACGGAACAGCGTCGTAGGTAAACTGCACGCCGACGACGAGCCAGCCCGCCGCTTCCGGGTTCATCGAGGAGATACTCAAAGCGCCGGCAAAGGCCCCGACCAGCGCCAGCCCGAGCGCAACCACGTACGTCACAAGCGAGACCTGTCCGGAGTAAAGTGCGTCTCTGATCCCCTCGGAAAAACTCGCGAGCAGGGCATCGATGTTTAGCCCCTTGTAGAGCAAAAAGAGACCGACGACGGTCGCGATAGCACCGACAGAGACAGCGACGCTGTCGAAGACGGCAAGCAGGGCTGGAAAGGCGAGCAGGGCCACACCCACGGGAATCAGGACCGTCTTTCGAAGCTCCTCGTCGGCCAGGAACTGCTTGAGGAGGTAGTAGGTCGACTCGATGTCGCGGGCCTGTCGAACGACCACGCGGTCGACGGCGTCGACACGCACACGACTCTCCACAATCGGGACGAGTCGTTCGTCCTCGGCACTGTCGACCACGACGACCGCCGAGTCGGGATCGTGCGTCTCGACGAGTTGATCCACCTGGCTGGCTATCTCCCGATCGCTGCTGACTGTCTCGCCGCTTCCCGAGAGGACGGCGAGGACAGTCTCGTCGTCTAGCTCGCGGGCGACGCGCAACCCCTCGAGCATGCAGTTGACCCGGCTATCCTCGGGATCGTCGACACCGCTTGTGGTCACCAGTTCCCCGACGGCCTCGCGACCGACCACCGGAGCCTCGACCTCGCCGAGGGGATTGCCACGGTGAAGACAGACAACCAGCGTGCTCACGGTCGAACTGTTACAGTCTGGGGATAAAAATCCCGTCTACCGTTTGTGACCACCCACCCGTTCGGTTCCCCACGGTGGCGGCGGTGCCCGCTCTCACGGTTCGAGGGTCTCGGCGTCGATGATCCCCTTATTTGTGATGACAGAGTCGAGCAGGCGTGCCGGTGTGGCGTCGTAGGAGGGGTTCTCAATCGTGAACCCGTCTGCGGGTTCGCGCATTACCTCGCTTGCAACGCGGTGCTCGTTCTCGAAACTAAAGCCATCGTCGATGAGTTTGGTGGCCGACCCCACCGCCGAAACGGGCACGTCACAGTCGCTTGCAGTGGCCGCGATGGTATAAGTACCCACACGGTTGTACAGCGTGCCGGCGACGATACAGTCCATACCGACGAGCACACGATCACAGTCGGGGAGGTACTCGCCGCTTGCACTGTCGACGATGAGCCTGGTATCGATCTCCTCGAACCCCGCGAGGCGTCGCGCCATTTTCCGGCCGAGAAAGCGCGGTCGCGCCTCTGTCACGTAGACGGTAAAGGCCGCGCCGTCCTCGACTGCCCGGGCGATCGCGGAGAGTACTGTCGTGGAATAGTCATGGACCAGAAGGCAGTCTGTGGCCTCGAGAACCGACGCGGCCTCGGTGGCTGCCTGCCGTTTTCGGGTTTCGACGTGCTCGATAACAGTCTCGATCGCCTCCGCGGTCACCGCCTGTGCCTCGGTGACCGAATCGACATCGCTTCCGCTGACGCGTTCGACGATTTCGCGCTGGGTGGTGTGTAACGAGGCGTGAGACGGGTTCGCCCGGCGGAGCGCACTGCTGTTTCGTTCCAGTGACCGGAGATACTCGTCGACGGTGGGGAACTCGCGATCGATCAGCTCTCGGAGGGCGCGGGCTGCTTTCACCGCGACGACCGAGGAACTGTGTGTCTGCATGTCAGCGATTTCCTCGGCTGTCTCGTCGATCATACCTGGAATATCGACACCGAGCGTCAAAGGACTTTCCCGGGTGATCCCGGCGACGACCGGAGAACACCCGGCATCGCAGACACGAACGGGCCCTCACGCAGTGTCGGACTGCGCTGGTCAGGCCAGCCGCTCGAATTCGTCGAGATACTCCCCGTAAACCGCGAGGGCGCGATCGATCGGTTCACTACTGGTCATATCGACGCCGGCAGTTTCGAGCAGTTCCAGCGGGTACCCTCGCGACCCGCTGCTGAGAAAGTCCCGGTAACGCCCGGCCGGGTCGGAGCCCTCGCCGTTGCGGATCGACTCGACGAGTGCCACCGCCGCAGAGAGACCGGTCGCGTACTGGTAGACATAAAACGACCGATAAAAGTGCGGGATCCGCATCCACTCGCGGGCGATAGACTCGTCGAGAACCGCGGGTTCGTAGTACTCGCCTTTGAGTTCGTGATAGAGGTCGTCGAGCGCGTCCGGCGTGAGTGGTTCGCCTGCTTCGGAACGTTCGTGGGCGCGGTGCTCGAACTCGGCGAACATCGTCTGGCGAAACAGCGTCGACCGGAACCGTTCGAGATACTCGTTGAGGACGTGTCGGCGCAGGTGTTCGTCCTCGACGGTCTCGAGCAGGTGGTGGGTCAACAGCGTCTCGTTGACTGTCGAGGCGATCTCGGCGATGAAGATGGTGTAGTCGGCGTACACGTACGGCTGGGACTTGCTTGCTAGTTCAGAGTGCATCGAGTGTCCGAGTTCGTGGGCCAGTGTGAACATCGACGACACGTCGTCCTGGTAGTTTAGCAGGATGTACGGCTGGGAATCGTAGGTGCCACTCGAGTACGCGCCAGACTGCTTACCGGCCGTCTCGTAGACGTCAACCCACCTGGAATCGAGTCCCTCGGCGAGTCGGTCCTGGTAAGACTCCCCGAGCGGGCCGACCGCCTCGGTGACGTACTCCCGGGCAGCATCGTATGGAACCTCCGGACTCTCCCCCTCGACCATCGGAACGTACAGGTCCCACATCCGCAACTCCTCGGCGCCGATCGCCTCGCGTTTCAGTTCGGCGTGGCGGTGTAACCGGTCGATGTTGTCACGGACTGTCTCGACAAGCGTATCGTACACGACCGGCGGGACGTTCGGTTCGTTGAGGGCCGCCTCGCGGGCGGAATCGTAATTGCGGGCGGTGGTGAGTTTCTCGTCGGTTTTGACGCTGTTGCGGTAGGACGCCCCAACCGCGTTTCGGACGGTCTCCCACTCGTCGTAGAAAGCCTCATAGACCTCCCGGCGAAACGCCCGGTCCGGGTGTTTTTGCAGGGTTGTGAAGTTGTTGAGTGTGATCTGTTTTGACTCACCGTCGGGTGTCTCGACGGTCGGAAACTCCATGTCGGCGTTGGCGAGCATGTTGTATATCTCACCGGACGCCCCGGTCACCTCCCCGAGTTCCGCGAGCAAATTCTCGACTTCCGTCGACCGAGTGTGCGGTTTCATCCGCAGGATGTCGTCGAAGAAGTGTTCGTAATCCCCGAGCTCCGGTTGGGCCTCGATCATCGCTTCGACGTCGCTTTTTTCCAGTTCCTGTATCTCGGGTTCGATGAAACTCGTCGCGCTGGCCGCCGCAGCCGAGAGTGACTTCGCCCGCGTGAACATCGCCTGTGTCTCGCCATCCCGGGTGTCTTCGTCCCGGCGCATCCGGGCGTAAGCTGTGACGTTTGCCACCTCGCGCATCAGCTCCTCGTAGGCCTCGAGCACGGAACACAACGTCTCTGCGTCTTCGATGACCCGACCCTCGTAGGCACGGAAGTCGTCCAGGTCAGCCTCGACAGCCTCGTAGCGGGTCACCCACTCCTCGTCGCTTGCAAAAAGCGAGTCCAGATCCCACTTGTACTGTTCGTCGATTTCGGTTCGCTCGGACACCGAACTCATTGCCTTCGTTTAGGTCCGTCCACACGTAAGCTTTCGTTCCGTACCGACGAGCCACCCGGTCACGACATCCGGCATGCGCTCGACCTGATAGTGATTATTTCGGTAGTTTTCCTGGCCACGTCACAGATAGTGCTGTGTCATGGCGTGAAACAGCCGTTTTAATCCACGAAAGCGGTACAGACTCGCAATAATCACCAGGAGTCGGTCACATCTAATACGCGATGGTCATGGGGGTCTGGATTCGGCGTGTTGTGAGATCCTCGACACACCAGCCTCGGAGAGGTCACCCCGACCGGTTGGACGGGTCGTTCGTGTCGTTTTTTCGCTCTACGCCCCCGCGCACTACCCATGTGATGACACACTCATCACGTTGGTTGAACCCCTGTATTTTCGTGTCGACGTGCCCGTAGTTGTCCCCAGCAATGGACGTATCAACGATCTCGCCCTCGATTCGGAGGGTATCACCAGCAAACACCGGCTTGTGCCACTCCAGATCTAAGACGCCGCTGCCATATCCTCCTGCGACGTTCTGAATCTGGTCTGACTTGACATGCAGCGCGTGGCAGGCTGCGACCGTGTGCCAGCCGCTGGCGAAATGTTTCCCGAACTCGGTCTGTTTTGCAACTTCCGGATCGGTGTGCATCGGCTGAGGATCGAACTTCTCGGCAAATTCGATTATTTCGCTTCCGGTGATCGTCCGTGAGCCCTCGCTGAACGTCTCACCGGCACGGATATCTTCGAAATATCGCGTCATGCAAACACCCATCGAGGGCCTGTTACTTATCTTTTGTAATGGCCGGCTGTTGCGCTGGGGGATCGCTCTGAGCCTGAAGATTGCTGATGTCGGCCTCACGGTAGTGAAAGCACCGCACGACCAACGGTGGCATAACAGTCACGATACAAACCGGGTCCGGGGTTCGTACAGGACGGATGGTGACGGGAACTCCGCCTCGAACTGTCCGTTGTACACAGATCAACGCTTCGGGGTCGACTGCTCCTGTGGGGTGACTATGGAATCGGAACTTCGTTCCCTGTGGGTGGTCTGTGAAGAGGCCGACACGAAGCGCGACTCCTGGTAATCGTACGCGGTGAGTTGCCGGCCATAGACACAACCCGTGTCGAGTCCCACCGCCCACGTGGTCTCCAAAGGCTCCGAGAGAACGGTGTGGCCGAAGAATACGCGCGGATGCTTCCGGCGCGTTTCGAACCAAAACGGCCGATTGTACCCGCCTTCCGGAGCCAGTGACCGCATGTTCAACAGATCGTAGATGGTGTGATCGGAGAGTGGTTTCCGGTGATTGATCCCACCGTGAACGACCACAGCATCGTCCCAAGCGAGGACCACCGGCAGTGATTCAATGTATTCAAGATGCTCAGCGTCCAGTTCCGGTAACTCGGCGTCGCCGTCGATTACCTTCTGTTCGTTGTTGCCCCGAACAGTACACACGTTCGGGCGTTCCATGACGTACTCCAGTACTTCGCGGCTCTTGGGCCCTTTCCTGACGAGGTCACCGACGAGGACCACCAGGTCGTCTGATCCAACCGATAGTTTGCGAAGCAGTGCCTCAAACTCCGACAAACAACCGTGAACATCACCGACGATATATATTTTTTCCCACCGATCAGCATCGAGACGCCGATACGTATCCTCGAAGTTCCCGTTCAGTCTTGTCGAAATCATGGTTACTCATCGTCCGCACACCCGGGAGAAAGCGGACGTACGATCTATGATGTGTTCTGAACAGTATAAAATTTATAATAGCTATATATACACCTCTATGCCACTAAATATCGTTGTGGTGCAATACCGTGGTCGCTCTCAATTGCTCTCGACCACCACAGCAGACTCGCTTCCTTCGTTGTAGACGTTTTCCTGGGATCTAAACGCCTCGTGTAGTCGGTCGTACGTGTCGGTTACCGCCTCGACGATCACCTTCGTATCGCTGACCGTGGGCATGAAGTTGGTATCGCCGTTCCACCGGGGAACGACGTGGGCGTGCAGGTGCTCCGCGATCGATCCACCCGCGGCACCGCCGCCGAGATTGTAGCCGACGTTGTAGCCGTCCGGCTCCAGAGCCGCGTCCATCGCGGTCATGGTCCGCTGGAGGAGTCGCTCCTTTGCAAGCAGGGATCGCTCACACAGCTCACCGTACTCGCCGGTGTGGGTGTGTGGGATGACCATCGCGTGGCCCGGATTGTACGGGTAATTGTTCAGGAGAACGTAGGCCCGGTCGGCCCGCGCGAGCAGGTTGTTTTCCCGGTCTGTGTCCTGTTCCGGAAGCGCACAGAACACACACCCCTCGAACTCATCGTTGCCGGACCGCTCGACCCACTCGATACGCCACGGTGCGGACAGCTGTTCCATGACCCGTACTGTGTATCCCACCCTCAAAAATGACTCTCCCGCTGCGGTGGAAAGATGTACATAAAACCATCGGCCGTTCAGGCGGTTTCGTGTGATACTGATTGGTGCGGTTATTTTGTGCTCCCATCCCAGAGGTTGACATCTCACAGCGTGTCCCCGATATCTTCTTCCAGCATGGCGGGAAAGACTCGCACTAATCACTATGAGATACTGCCCGATATCCGGGTATAAACGCGTTCGAGACGAGTGAACTCGTTTTCTCCGGGTTCCCGCCGGTGTACTGAGAGAAACGATTTAGAACAGGGTGAATCGTCCGGCCCATTTATCGGCCGTTTGACCGAACGGATAGACACAATGTCGACCCCAAACGACGGAATGGCACTCGTGACGGAGGAATGCAACGAGTGCGGCCGGCCGACACCCCATCGTGTCGCGGTGAAGATACTTACCGAGGGTGGTGCCGGCGAGACCGCCGGTTTCTCCCGGGAACCCTACCGTGTCAGTACCTGTCGGGACTGTGGAAGGGAAACGAGGACCCGAATGAACAACGCGTAGCGTTTGTACCGTGACGCGTTCGGCCGAGGTCTTGCTGTCCGACCCCCGGTTCACCGCGTCGTTACCTCACAACCGTCCTCGGTGACGATGATAGTGTGTTCCTTTTGACTGACCAGACAGCCGTTGGCCTCTTTGAGGACGGGGTAGCCGTGGATGATGTCACGCTGTTTGAGTCGACGCAACGCCATCTCCGGCCTGTCGACGGCGAGCCAGCGGGTCGCAAACGGAAGTGTGCGAAACTCCCCGGTGATCTGGTCGAGCGCCTGTCGTGCCGTCCGGTTTCGGACCGAAGACTCCCCCTCCAGTGCGAAGATCTCCTCCTCGCTGCCCTCCTTGACTTTGCCACCGCCGTCGGTCGCAAACGGTTCGATCGCTACCACGTCGCCCACGCCGAGTTCCACCCCCTGTGAGACTCTGCGGTTGGGGATATTTGGTCGGGTATGCTGTTCCCAGCGGCCGAGTCCGTGGCCGGTTAGATTTACGACCGGGTTGTAGCCGTAGCCGTCGATCGTCCGTCCGATGACGTTCCCAAGCAAACCCGTGTCGACGCCGGGTTCGATGGTGTCTATGGCTGCGTCCAGGGCCGCGGCGGAAGCCGCAACGAGTTCGTCGTTTCCCGAGAGGTCGACGGTGATGGCGGAGTCAGCGAGCCACCCGTCGACCTGTACTCCGATATCGAAGTTGATCATCTCCTCACCAAAGGTTGCGTCGTCGTCGGGGCCTGGGGTGGCGTGTGCCGCCTCCTCATCGATCGAGATGTTCAGCGGAAAGGCAGGCTCACCGCCGAGTTCGCGGATGCGATCTTCCGCGTACTCCGCGATGTCCAGATGGCTCGCCCCAACCTCGATGCGGTCGACCGTCTCCTCACGGACCGTGGCGAGGATCTCGCCGGCCTTGCGGTGTTTCTCATACTGCTCTCCGTCAAGATCCACATCGCTCATACCTCCAGTACTGCACACGCAGGCAAATGCGTACCGTTCTCGCGGTCGCTCCCGGGTGTGTGTGCTCAACGTGGGGCGTCGCTTGTTTGCATAGACTCGGAATTGAACGCCTTACCGGTTCGTTGTTGACTGTCGACGGCGATCACGCCCGCATGAGCCCCGGTTTTCGCCTCGAAGCCACGGATCGCACGGTCCGCGGCCGTCTGTGGATCGTCCCCGTCTTCGATTGCGTCGACGACCCGTCGCGCAAGCCCAAAGCGGGCGATCGCCTCACCCGCCCCGGTTGCACTCACCGCCGCCCGCTCGCTCGCGTAAAAACCCGCCCCGATCTGTGGCACGTCGCCGACCCGGCCCGCCAGTGCACACCAGCGCCCGCCGGTCGACGTGGCGGCGGCAATCTCTTCCCCGTCGGTTGCGACCGCCCCAACGGTATCGGTGCCGCCAAACTGCTTGCGGACCCACACAAGTTGGTCGTGTATGGCGTCGCTTTCGGGCTGTTCGAGGTCCTCCCATCGTGTACGGGTTTTCCGGGTCCAGAGGTTCCGGTCGGTAGCAACCCCGACCGACTCCGCGAACGCGACTGCACGGTCGCCGGCGAGTAACACGTGGGGCGTCTCCGTGGCGACAGCACGCGCGACCGCCACTGCGTGTTCGACCCCGGGCATCGCACACGCCCCACCGGTCCGTCCGTCACCAGTCATCAGCCCTGCATCGGTGCGGATTGCCCCGTCACTCTGGACCGCACCGCCGACCCCGGCGTTGAACCCCGGCGACGACTCAAGTTTCCGGACCGCGGCGGCAACTGCCTCGATCGCGGTCGCCGCTCCGCTCGCCTGCCTCGCCGAGTCGTCGAGTCGCTCCTGTCGTTGCGCGCTGGCCTCGGGGTTCGATCCCGCACCACCGTGGACAAGTACCTGCATACCATCCCTCTGGGGCTCTCGCTACTAGTTCTCTACGAGGGTCGCCCTGCTGGTGGCCGGTGGTGTCCCCACACAGTTTGACCCGTCCCGGACCAACCTCCCCGTCGCAATCGATTGCCTCGGTTGTATGTGGTTGTCCCGCCCCACGGCCGGCCAAACCACTGTAACGTGGTACCACGCTGCAGTGTTCGTCACATCTAATGAGATGGGGGCACTGTTGTAGGTATGAATCGGCGTGCAGTCGCGGTCGGCGGCCTTCTTGTGATGGTGCTCCTGGTGGGTGCCGGGGTCGGGGCAGCGGTGCCCGACGCCCGGGTAACCGTCCAAGATGTGACGGTCGATCCCGGTACCCCGATCGCCGGGGATTCGGTGACGATTACCCCGACGATCGCAAACTCCGCCGGCAGCGACGAACCAGTCGCAATCGAGTCAGTGACAGCAGCCATCGACGGCGAGGAGGTCGCGAACGAAACGAACGTCGGCGCGCTCGCCGCAGGCGACAGTGTGGCGGTTCCGGTGACGGCAACCTTCGACGAACCCGGTCAGTACAGTGTCCGGTTTGACATCCAGGGCAACGACACGAACGGGAATCTCGTGAACGTCACGCGCAACGAGACGATCACCGTCTCGGCGGTTTCGGACGTGCGTATGAGTGTCGACGACCCGGCCATCGAACCGGCGACACCGACCGTCGGTGCGCCAACGACCGTCTCGGTGACTGTCGATAGTTCGGGTGGGAGTGCACAACCCGTCGAGGTGGACTCGATGTCGCTCCGTGATGGTGACCAGACGCTCGTCAGCGCAACCAACGTGGGGACGCTCTCGCCAGGGGATGCCCTCACAGTTCCGCTCACGACGACGTTCAGTTCGGCAGGCGAACAGACGCTCGTGGCGGAGTTTCGTGGGACGAACGCCAACGACGACCCCGTGGTCGTGACACAGCCGGTCACTATCATCACCGAGAAGGGGGCCCCCGTCTTCGAAGCCCGGCCAACCGAGGCGATCGAGGGGGTCGACATGTCCGTGCCGGTCACCGTCGCCAACCCCACCGAGGCAACCCTGCGTAACGTGGTCGTCACTATCGGCGGTGTCGGAGTCGAGCAGGTGATCGATCGGCGTATCGTCCCGGCACTCGATCCCGGCGAATCGACGAACCTCTCCTTTCTGATCCGCCCGGAGAACGCGGGTGAAGTGTTGCTCCGGACCGACGTGAGCTACACCACCGCGGCCGGCACGACGGACACCGTCGTGAACACAGAGGTGTTGCCGGTCGAACTCCTCGACCCGGACGTGTCGGTGCGGGTCACGACGATCGACGAACAGCCAAGCGATGACGAGGAGAATCTCGGCGTCGACATCCCCGGTGGCGTGCTCGACGGTGGCGGTGAGGAAGAGACACAGACCCAACAGGGTGACGTGTCCGTTACCGTAAGCAACGTCGGCAACGCACCGGTAGAGAACGTGATCCTGGAACCACAAGCCGGCAATCTCACGCTGGGACCGCGGCCGGTCACGGACGAACTTGCGCCGGGCAGCGAGGAGTCGGTTGTTGTCTCGCTCGAACGGACGCCCGCGTCGGAGGTCCGTTTCGAGACGACCTACGAGGTCACAAACAGTGAAGCCACCTCGGCTGCGGTGTTCGATCCCGGTGCACAGCGGGGGAGTGTGACTGTGACAGGCGTGGATCTCGAAACCGAGAACGGTGACATCGTCATCACCGGCGACATCGGGAACCCCGGAGACGGTGAGGTCTCGGGCGTCGTAGCTGCCGTCGGTGAGGGAGAGGGTGTCACGCCCGCCTACCCCGGTCGTGACTTCTTTGTCGGGGCGGTCGAAGGGAACGGCTTCGCACCGTTCGAACTCACCGCGACGGTCGACCAGAACGCGACGCGGATCCCGCTGAACGTCGAATACGTCGTTGGTGGTGACCAGCGAGCCGAGAGGGTCGTCCTACCCATCGAGGGGATCACCTTCGAATCCGGTGACGGGGGTCGTTCGTGGTTCCTGATCCTGGGTGTTGCGGCAGTACTCCTCGGTGCTTTGATCGTTCTTGGGGTCTCTGTTCGCCGCAGATGAGCCGGAAAGTGCTCTCTGAACACGGCAGACAGGACAAGCCGGCGGTCTCTCTGACCGGCGTCACCAAGGAGTACGAGGGCGCAGAGACGGTCAGAGCCCTCGTCGATGTCGAACTGCAGGTCAGGCGCAGCGAGTTCATCGCCGTCGTCGGTCCAAGCGGGAGCGGCAAGAGCACGATGTTGAATCTGCTTGGTTTGCTCGACGGGCCGACAGACGGAACGATCCGGCTCGAAGGGGAGGACGTCACCGGCCTGTCGCGCGCCGAACTGACGGAGGCTCGCCGGGAGTACATCGGCTTCGTGTTTCAGGATTTCCACCTGCTGCCGACGCTGACCGCGGTCGAGAACGTCACCTTGCCGACCGCCTACGCCGACGGACGGTACGTAGACCGGGCCGTAGACCTGCTCGAACGGGTCGGGCTCGGTGACCGACTCGACCACACCCCGGACCAACTCTCCGGTGGGCAAAAACAGCGCGTCGCCATCGCTCGCGCGCTTATCAACGAGCCAGCCGTCCTGCTGGCCGACGAACCGACGGGCAATCTCGACCGCGACACCGGGACACAGATCCTCGAGGAGGTACGCGACATCTGCGACCGCGGCGTGGCTGTTGTCGCCGTGACCCACGACGAACTCGTCACCGAGTACGCCGACCAGAGGGTACAGTTGGTCGACGGCCGCATGCAGGGGGATACTGATGAGTTCGTCACATAAAAGCGGTGATACCGAGCGAGGGGACGACCGACCCCGGCCGGTCCCTGGGACGACCGCAGCCACACGTGACGGGACAGACGACGGGCTCCGGGCCGACGGCGGCACTCCCCGCAGCGGTCTCTCCAGCGGGCTGTGGCGGTTTCCGACGCTCGCTCTGGCCTGGCGGAACCTCCGACGAAACCGGCTCAGATCGCTGCTCGCGGCGCTTGGCATCTGCATCGGCGTGTTCGTCGTCGTCGTACTCGGTGTATTTGGCACCGTATTACAGCTATCGGCCAGTCAGGAACTCGGCGACATCGGGAACCAGGTCATCGTCTCACCCAACCCCGAAACCGGCGCGGAGGCACTGTCGTCCAGACAGATCGAGGCTGTCGAACGGGCAGGCGCCGGCCGTGGGACGGTGGTCCCAATCTACACCGACAACGCGGTCGTCTCGGCAACGGGCAGTTCGACACCGGCACAGGTCTACGGTATCGACCAGCCTGCGGTACTGTTCGAGGGGAAAGCGGAGCCACTGCCCCGTCGACACCGGGGCGGCGTCCTCGTTGGCGAGAGTGTTGCGACGAGTCTCGATGTCCAACTCGGCGGACGCGTCGAGGTGGGCTCCGAGCAGTACCGGGTCGTCGGTCTTATGGCCCCCGGCGAGGATATCACACCGATCCAGCCGGACAACGCGATCGTCCTCGCGGAGCGTGAGTTTTCCGGTGGGTTTGATCAGGTCGTCATCGCGGCCGAGTCGCCGGAGGGCGCGACAGCTGCTGCCGAGGAGATCCGCGCAACGCTGAACGTTCGTGTCGAGCAGGTCGACGTGTTCGAACTCTCCGAGATCCTCGAAACGATCGCTGAGTTTTTTAGCTTGCTCAACCGGTTCCTGATCGCACTCGGGAGTGTCTCGCTGATTGTGGCCGGCGTGAGTATTTTCAACCTCATGTTGATGTCGACCACGGAGCGTCGCGGCGAGATCGGGGTCATGCGCGCCGTTGGCATCCACCGTGGAAGCGTCCTCAAGTTGCTCCTCGTCGAGGCCGCCCTGCTCGGTGCGGTCGGGGGCTTCTTTGGGGCGGTGCTCTCCGGGCTTGCTGCGCTTGCGCTGTGGGCTTTCTCCTCGATCGGACTCGACGTGGTGCTCGTCCCGCGCAACGCCTGGTTTCTCGTCGGGGGCTTTCTGTTTGGCGTCGCCGTTGCGCTGGTCAGCGGCGCCTGGCCCGCCTGGCAAGCCGCCAACGAACGCCCGGTCGAAGCGCTCCGTGGATGACCGAAGATGGTCACGGGCACGCCCCTCGCTGCTGGCGGTTCCGATGAACCCCGTCTCGCAATTCCTCGCGAGTATCGGGTGATCGACGTCAGTGGAAAACTCACCGTGCCGAGAGGGGAGTCGCACCCGGAAACACCGACTCGCGGCGGAGCAGTCTGTCACAAGGGTCCTATCCGCGTTGTCTGATTGTCCGACCTTCGTGGTGGCTTTTTTTGATCAGAAGTTCCCCGGACGACGGAAACATCATTACTTTACCCCCCGCATGAGAAAACGAAACTATGGTGTACAACAAGATCGAGATTCCCGAGGAGGGAGAGAAAATCGCGGTAGTAAACGAGGAAGGCGACGAACTCGACGTTCCGGAGAACCCGATCATCCCAATTCTGCACGGGGACGGAATCGGGACGGATGTCGGTCCCGCGGCCCAGACTGTGCTCAAGGCAGGGGCACAGGCCACGGGTCGGGACGTGAGCTGGATGCGCATCTACGCGGGGGAGACCGCACGGGAAAAGTACGGCGAGAATCTCCCCCAGGAGACGGTCGAGGCGATTCGTGAACACCGCGTCGCGATCAAAGGGCCGCTGACGACGCCTGTGGGGGCGGGCTTTCGATCACTGAACGTAGCGCTTCGCAAACGACTGGACACCTACGCCAACGTCCGCCCGACCTACCACCTCGACGGCGTTCCGTCACCCGTAAAAAGCCCCGGCGAAATGGATATGATAACGTTCCGGGAAAACACCGAGGATGTCTACGCCGGTATCGAGTGGGAGGCAGGCACCGACGGGGTCCAGCAGGTCAAGGAGTTTGTCGAGGAGGAGATGGGGTTCGACGACATCATTCACCCGGGTGCCGTCGGCATCGGTGTCAAACCGATCACCGAGTTCGGTTCCAAGCGACTCATCCGTCGTGCGATCGACTACGCGCTGGAACACGGCCGCGACTCGGTAACGCTGGTCCACAAGGGCAACATCATGAAGTTCACCGAGGGGCAGTTCCGCGACTGGGGCTACGAGGTCGCCGAGGAAGAGTACGGTAGCGAGGTTATCACGGAGGATACACTGTGGGAAGAGCGTGATGGCGAACAGCCAGACAACGCCGTGGTCGTAAACGACCGTATCGCCGACAACATGCTCCAGCAGGTTCTGACCCGGACAGGTAACTACGACGTCATTGCAACGACGAATCTCAACGGTGACTACCTTTCCGACGCGTGTGGTGCCCAGATCGGTGGCCTGGGAATCGCCCCGGGCGCGAACTTCGGCGACGGGTTGTGCCTCGCCGAACCCGTCCACGGCTCCGCACCTAAATACGCCGGGCAGGACAAGGTCAACCCGACCGCGATGATCCTCTCGGGGGTACTAATGTTCGAGTACATGGGGTGGATGGACGCCGCACAGCTCGTGCGAAACGCCGTCGAGGAGACGATAATCTCCGGCCAGGTCACATACGACCTCGAACGCCAGCTCAAGGACGCCGAGAAACTCGCCACCAGCGAGTACGCCAGGGAGATCGTGACAAATATCGAACAGCTTGCGTAAACCGTCTCCGTCCGGGAACCGGAATCTCCGACCTGGAGGAAATCTGCTCACCGCCGCTGGCGGCCTCGGACCGTTCGGTCGGCCACATCGTAGCTCATTAGTGACACGCGCCTGTGTTCAGGTCACATGGAATCTCCCACCAGCCCCTCCGACACCCCGGGCCACGTTGAAGAACCCGCCATCGCGGCGGCGGGGTTGACAAAACGGTACGGGGAGACGGTCGCGGTCGACGCCATCGATTTTCGCATTTCCGCCGGAACCGTCTACGGGTTTCTCGGTCCCAACGGCGCCGGCAAGACAACGACCATCGAGATGCTGACGACCCTGACCCCGCCAACGTCGGGTGAGGCACGGGTGATGGGTGTGCCGACGACCGACCGCGACCGGGTGAAGACCCACCTCGGATATCTTCCCCACGAACCGCCGGTCTACGAGTCCTTTACCGCACGCGAGCAACTCGGATTCGCGGCTGATATTCGCCGGATGGATGTACGCGACGCCGACAACCGGATCGACCGGTTGCTCGACCGGATCGGACTCCTCGCGGACGCCGACGACCGGATCGGAACGTACTCCGACGGGATGCGCCGGAAGGTCGGGCTGTTGCAGGCCCTGTTACACGAACCCGACGTGGCCTTTCTCGACGAACCGACGACCGGCCTCGATCCTCGGGCGTCCCGGACTGTCATCGAACTGATAAGCGAACAGGTCGAGGCCGGAACTACGGTCTTTCTGTCCTCACACATCCTGCCGGTCGTCGAGGAACTCGCGGATACGGTCGGTGTCCTGTATCGGGGTGAACTCGTCGCCGAGGACAGTCCGGAACGGTTGGTCGAGCGCACAGAACGGGCAACAGGGGCCGACAGCTTAGAGGAGGCGTTTCTCGAAGTGACGACAGACCGCGAACCCGTCTGACGATGGCGGGAAAGTACTTCGGCGGCGACACCCAGCGAGGGAACTGGCGAGCCGATTTCGTCGTCGGGGTTCGAATCGCCAGAGCCCAGATTCGGGACGTGGTTCGCCGTAACGCGAGCACCCGCCGCGAGCAGGCGATTCTCGGGCTCATCGCCCTGTTTGGCTTTCCTGTCTTGCTCTTTTCTATCCAACAGGGGTATGCGGTCGGCGTCCTCACCCGGGACGGCGTCGACGCACCGGTCGTCGAGACCGCGCGCAATCTCCTCGTTCCTGGACTGGTTGTACTCGGCGTTTTCGGCGGTCTCGGCGCGGCACAGTCTCTTGCCAGGGATTCGGTTCGGCCGCTCCTGTTGACGGGTGCCCCGACGCGTGCAGTTGTTCTTGGCAAACTGTTGTATCTGTTTGCGACGTGGGTGCTGCCACTCGGTCTCGGGCTGGTCGTTACGCTCGCCTACAGTGTTGGTGCGGGGACTCCACTGTTCGTCCTCGCTGTGCTCGTGGCCGGACTGCCGGTGCTCGTGCTTGCATTGTTGCTTGGTCTGTCGCTCGCGTATCTGCTGTGGCTCGGGGTCGAACTGCTTGGACTTCCCGAGTGGGCTCGCCGAATCGTGACGGCCTCGATCTCGCTCGTAGCGTTTCTCGCTGCGTTTGGTGTCGGGATTCTGTCCGGCCAGACGACCGCCGTCGGAACGCTCCCGACCGGCGATCCCGTGACGCCACTTGGCTGGTACGCGGATCTTCTGTTTGTCGGGTCGCCGATGGCCGAACCGATCCGGGTTCGGTCGGTCGTGGCCGGGATCGTCGTCGCGGGCGCGATCCCGCTTGTGTTTGGCGGGCTGGTGCGACTGGCCCCGAAGTACTGGTATGCAACCCCCGAGAGAGCCGAGACCGCGGATACGTCCGACGGTGTACCGGTGTTCGAACGAACACCAAGCGAAACGATCGGCCGCATTTCGGCAACAGACGGGGGTAGTGTGGGGTCGTTGCTCGCTCACTCACGGGCGTTTCGGGCGACACTCGGCCACGTTCGCAACGGCTCTCGCCGACCGGATCAGTACGTCTATCTGTTTTATTATCTGTTTCCGGTCGTGGCCGTGGTACTTCCACAGGCCGTGGAGTCACCGGGGGATCTTCCAATCGCGCTTGGCGCGGCCACCATCCTACTCGGCGTCTGGTTTGCGGGTGGCGTCTTCTGTCTGAACCCCCTCGGGGTCGAAGGGGCGATGCTCTCCCAGCTCGTGCTTGCGGCGGTGCCGGCGAAGACGTTCGTACACGGGCGATTACTCGCCGGGTTGGTGGTCGGTATCCCCTTTGCCCTCGTCGGTGTGTTACTGCTTGGAGCTTTCCTACCGGTCGTCACGCCGGGGGTCGCTGTGGTCGGGACGGTCCTTGCCCTCGGCGTCGTCGTCACCAGCGCGGCCTTTGCGCTTGGGATCGGCTCGGTCCTTCCCAAGTTCGAGACCACGGAGGTGTTCGACAGCGTCGAGACGCTCGCGCCGTCGATCATCGCCGCCATCATCCACGGGGCGATCACGCTGGCGCTGACC
>JAQCMX010000030.1 GCA_028274885.1 Haloarculaceae archaeon | reverse complement strand
TCAGTCCCAGCCCCGCCCGCTCGAACTGCTCTCTTAGCTCCTCGGCCCCGATGAGAAAGACCGAGTCCTCGGCGTGTCGGTCGGCCAGATAGGCCGTCGTCACGGCGCCGGACGAACAGGCCTCCCCGGGGCGCGCGTCGATACCCATTCCCTGGAGATACGAGACGTACTCCGCCCCGTCTCTGAGCGGGTTGTTCGAAAAAAAGAGCAGTTCGATACCTGCCTCCCGCAGGATCTCGACCCCCGACCTGGCACCCGGGAGTACCTCGCCACCGCGATACACCGTACCGTCGAGGTCGATGATTGCGCCCCGGACTGTCATCGCCTGTGGATTAGTACGCGCACAAATAACACTCGCGGTCACTCCCGCTTACGGGTCCTCGTCCCGGAATTCGACGCCGGTTATCTCAAACCGCGCGCCACCGGCGTCGCTGTCGGTGACTCTCAGGTCCCACCCGTGGGCCATGGCAATCTCGCGGACGATACTGAGACCCAGCCCTGCGCTGTGGTGGCCGGTCGAGTAGCCCGGTTCGAACACCTGCTCGCGATCCGCCTCGGGAACCCCCGGCCCGTCGTCTGCGACGTAGAACCCGTCCGGACAGAATCCGACGGTGACGGTGACCACGTCTTCGGACTCGTCCCCGGCGTGTTCGACGGCGTTGTCGAAGAGGCTCTCCAGTAGCTCCGTTACCCGCTCCGGATCGGCCACGATTTGACGCTGTGTGCCCTCGATATCGAACGTTGCCTCGTTTTCGGCGTGTGCCCAGGCGCGCTTGGCCTCTCTCCCGAGGTCGACTGGCGAGGGTTCCTCGACGGGTTCGCCCTTGCGGATGAGCGTGACGATATCCTCGATGATCTGTTCCATCCGTAATAATGACCGGTCGAGACGGTCGATGTGTGCCCCTTCGACCTCCATCAGTTCGACGGAACTCTGTGCCACGTTGAGTGGGTTTCTGAGATCGTGCGAGACGACACTGGTGAAATCCTCGAGACGCTCCTTCTGCCGCTTGAGTCTGCTCGCGCGGTCTTTCTGCCTGACGACAGCACGGATCCGTTCGGCCAACCGCCCGTACCGCCCGTCGTCGACAACCTCGAGTGAGAGGATGTAGTCGGTCTCATCGGCCCTGATCGCTTCGCTCGCTCCTGTCTTCTCGCCCCGTCCTGCCAGGAGCACGAACCCGACCTTCTCGTGTTCGCTTTGCACCGCCTGTAACAAGTCGACACCGTCCCTGTCGGGCAATTCGTCGCCACACAGGACGCAGTCGATCCCCCCGTCTTTTAGCTTTGCTAGCCCGTCGGCACCGCTGGTCGCCACTGTCGTGTCCATCCCGTACTCGCTCGCGAGTGTCTCTGCGATCCGCTCTGCGACGGGTTCGCCGTCGACGACGAGCACCCGGATCCGTTCTTTCTGTTGCTGTGTCACGCGTCACCAGCTCCCTGCTTGGTCGTTATTTGCTCTGTCGACGCCCCGGCTGGAAAGTGTTTCCCCGCTCTCGATACCGTCCCCTGTCTGAGATAGCAGGTCCTCGGAGCGGTGCAGAAACTGCACGCTTCGAAAGGGATTTGAGGGTGCAAAGGGGACGGTCAGTATGCCGACCGAACCCGACACAGGCTACGACCCGAGTCTGGGGCGGAAGTTCATTTTTGTCACCGGCGGTGTGATGTCCGGCCTTGGCAAGGGGATCACGGCGGCCAGTACCGGGCGACTACTGGCCAACGCCGGCTTCGACGTGACCGCTGTCAAGATCGACCCGTATCTCAACGTCGACGCGGGGACGATGAACCCCTTCGAACACGGCGAGGTGTACGTCCTCAAGGACGGTGGCGAGGTGGATCTTGATCTCGGAAACTACGAACGGTTTCTGGACATCGACATGACCTCAGACCACAACGTAACCACGGGGAAGGTCTACCAGCACGTCATCGAGAACGAGCGTGCCGGGAAGTACCTGGGCAAAACCGTCCAGATCATCCCCCACATCACAGACGAAATCAAACGACGGGTGCGTGCGGCTGCGGCCGGCAGCGACATCTGTATCGTCGAGGTCGGCGGAACCGTCGGCGACATCGAGGGGATGCCCTACCTCGAGGCGCTGCGTCAGTTCGCCCACGAACAGGACACAGACGACATCCTCTTTGCTCACGTGACACTCATTCCGTACTCGAAAAACGGCGAACAGAAGACAAAACCCACCCAACACAGCGTCAAGGAACTGCGCTCGATCGGCCTCCAGCCCAACGTCGTCGTCGGACGGTGTGGGGACCCCCTGGAGTCCGAGACGCGGGAAAAAATCGCCCTCTTCTGTGACGTCCCCCGGGAAGCGGTCTTTTCCAACCCCGACGTCGAGGATATCTACCACGTTCCGCTGATGATCGAGGAGGAAGGGCTCGACGAGTACGTGATGGACCACCTCGGGCTGACAGCCGAGGCGCTCCCCCGTGATGAACGTGACACCGAATGGCGCGACCGGGTCACCCGGGAGACGACCGGCGAGGTCACCATCGCGCTCGTGGGAAAGTACGGACTCGAGGACGCCTACATCTCCGTCCATGAGGCGCTGAAACACGCCGGCCTCGAGACGAACGTCGATGTACACCGAAAATGGATTCACGCCGAGCAACTCATCGAGGGCCACGACGGCCAACTCGCCGGTGTTGACGGGATTGTCGTCCCCGGTGGGTTCGGCTCACGGGGAACTGACGGGAAAGTCGAGGCGATCCGGTACGCCCGCGAGGAGGGTGTTCCGTTCCTCGGGCTCTGTCTTGGCTTCCAGATGGCAGTCGTCGAATTCGCACGCAACGTTTTGGGCTTCGGGGACGCCCACTCGGCGGAACTCGACGAGGGGACGCCCCATCCGGTCATCGACCTTCTTCCCGAACAGGAGCAACTCGACGACATGGGCGGGACCATGCGCCTTGGCACCCACGTGACCGAAATCGAGTCCGGAACCCTCGCTCACGCCCTCTATGACCGGACCTCCTGTGAGGAGCGCCACCGCCACCGCTACGAGGTCAATCCTGCCTACATCGACGACCTCGAGACGGCAGGCCTCGTCTTTTCGGGCACCTCCGGCAGGCGAATGGAGATCCTGGAACTCCCGGACCATCCCTACTTCGTGGGGACGCAGTTCCATCCGGAGTTTCGCTCCCGACCTACCAGGGCAAGCCCGCCGTTTGTGGGACTGCTCGATGCCGTCCTCGCGACCGGTGGGGGTGCTCACTGATGGTCGATGTAGACGCCTTCGTCGAGGAGAAACTCGACGAGATTGCCGGTGGGATCGGCGAGGAGCACGCGGTGATCGCCCTCTCCGGTGGCGTCGACTCCTCGACGGCCGCCGCCCTCGCATACGAGGCCGTCGGGGACCAACTCACGCCCGTGTACGTCGACACCGGGCTGATGCGGAAAGGCGAGACAGAACAGATTCGCGAGACCTTCGCGTACATGGACTCGCTGCGCATCGTCGATGCCCGGGACCGTTTTCTCGACGCCCTCGACGGCGTCGTGGACCCGGAAAAAAAACGCCATGCGATCGGGGAGCAGTTCATCCGGGAGTTCGAAACCGTCGCCCGCGATGTCGGAGCGGAGTATCTCGTTCAGGGGACGATCTACCCGGATCGCATCGAGAGCGAGGGGACGATCAAGTCCCACCACAACGTCGGCGGTCTGCCCGAGGTGGTCGATTTCGAGGGGATCGTCGAACCCATGCGGGATCTCTACAAGGACGAGGTCCGCGAGGTCGCGCGGGATCTCGAACTGGGGGGGATCATCTCCGAGCGGATGCCGTTCCCGGGCCCGGGCCTCGCGGTGCGGATCATCGGCGAGGTCACCGAGGAGAAACTCGCGGTCGCACGCGAGGCAAACCACGTCGTCGAAGTGGAACTCGAGGAGTACGACCCGTGGCAGGCATTTGCGGCGATCATCGGCAAGGCGACGGGTGTCAAAGGCGACAACCGCGTCCACGGCTGGGTCGTTGCGGTCCGCTCCGTGGAGTCCCGCGACGGCATGACCGCCCGGGCCCAGGAGATCGACTGGGAGACCCTCCAGCGCATCCAGTCACGCATTACCGGCGAAAACGAAACTGTCGCCCGGGTGCTATACGACGTGACCCACAAGCCCCCCGCAACGATCGAATACGAGTAACACAACCACCGACGCAGGAAGTATACAGATGACTGATACGGAAACGGACGGACACGAGGGGCGCACAGTTGTCGTTGCAGGTACCGACGAGTACGACATTGCAACCGCAATCGATACGGAGGGGTTCGACGCCGCCGTTGTGGACACGGCCAACCGACCCGCACTCGAGGAGGCAGGCATTGTCGACGCATACACACTCGTGCTCACGGAGGTCGAACAGGCCACCGCTATCCCGGTCGCCAAAGACCTCAACCCGGATCTGACTGTCGTGGTCTACGCCGACGGTTCCATCCCGGACTTTGCACGCAGACAGACCGATCTCGCCTTGGATCCGGCACTGTTCGATCCCGCCGACGTGGCCGCGGAACTGTGACCGCGTTTCCGCCCTCACGCCGGGGACAGCAGGCACGCCGCCAGCGTGTCGCAGACGCCGGCGACAACAAACCGATGCCGCGGCCCCCAACCCCCGCCACCCGCCACCCGAGCCTATCCCCGTCTTCGGCCCGCCCGGCGTTCGTTGATACTATTGGCTGTAACTGATCCACGATATTCGTCACCACGTGGCGGCGAAATTCTTGAAAGACGTACAGCCAACAGTATGACCACCCGCCCCTTGTCTCTCAGAGCTTCTCGGTCATCCGTCACACCCGACTCAGACGTAGATCCACTGCAATCGCAATCCCGATGACAACGAGGAGCGCGTATGCCGAGATGTCGCCGTCGCCCTCGAATCCCCGATCGTCCTCGATGTGGTCTGATCCTTCGTCGTCGCTCGCTGTTGCTGACCCCGACCCATCTGTTCCTGTCTCGTCCACACTTTCGGGCCCGAGTTGCCCCTGACTCACGTCTGTTGCGGCGGGTGACCCGTGGTTGCCCGCAACCCCGGGGGCAGCGACAACGCCGATAGCAACCGCGAGTACCCCGAAAAGCACCGCGGCACGGGCTGTACGGTTGCGGTGATCGGTGTGAGCTGCGGTGTTTATCTTGTTCCGAAACATGGTGTGTCTGTGGGTCGCCCGAGCGTATCCGATCCGGGGGTCACGAGATCACTGACATCCTCGGACAGCATCCCAACGCCCACCGGACTGTCCGACTCGCTGTGGTGTGTGTCGCCGTCCCGACCCGCACACTGCAACTGTCCGAACCGCCGTCAAAGACGGACGGTTGTGCGGAACGCGGTCCGAACCGCCTCAGTTCGCCCCTGGCAACCGGTGTGCACGCTGTACCCCCGTCTACATCGCCGCTTATCACCTCAGGCCGGCCCTCGAGGCGGCAGCGACTGACGTTGGCAGCGGTTGATTCGTTAGCTCGGACAGACACGATAAGGTGTGGACGAACCGATAAAAGGTGTTTATAATAGGTGTATCTACTGCCATTTGCAGTTTGTACCGGTACATTCCTCTCTAATGGGAACTGTGGGGTCTGTTCGGGTATAGTCCGGTCCGGTGTACTGCTGCCCGATCATACTCGCCAGTAGCACAACAAACCGACCGTTGGACGGGGTCAGAGTAGCTCTTCGACGTTGTCAATCACCTCCTCGGGTGTGTCACCGACCGGCACACCCGCGGCTTCGAGCGCGTCGATTTTGCTCTGTGCGGTCCCGGTTCCGGAACTGGAGACGATAGCGCCGGCGTGACCCATCCGCTTGCCCGGCGGCGCAGTCCGGCCGGCGATGAAGCCGACCACAGGTGTGTCGACGTCGTCGTCGATGTAGGCGGCGGCTTCCTCCTCGTCCTCGCCCCCGATCTCGCCACACATCACGATTGCGTCGGTGTCGGGGTCGTTTTCGAAAAACGCCAGGGCATCGATGAAGTCGGTCCCGATGATCGGATCGCCGCCGATTCCGATGGCTGTGGACTGACCGAGTCCGCGGTCGGTGAGGCTGTCGACGACCTGGTAGGTGAGCGTCCCCGACCGCGAGATGAGCCCAACGGATCCCGCGGAGAAGATATTGCCCGGAAGAATGCCGAGTTTCGCCTCGCCAGGTGTGATGATGCCCGGACAGTTCGGTCCGATGAGGTGCGTGTCGGTCTCGCCAAGGCGCCGGTAGACGCGGCTCATATCCTGTGTCGGGATCCCTTCGGTGATGGCGACGACGAGCTCAAGCGGCGCGTCGAGTGCCTCGAACAGCGCATCCGCCGAGAGTGCCGGCGGAACGAACACGACTGCGGCGTTTGCCGACTCCTCGCTGGCAGCCCCCGCAACGGTGTCGTACACCGGCACGCCAGCGACCTCCTGTCCGCCCTTTCCCGGGACTGCGCCGGCCACGATATTTGTTCCGTATTCGAGCATCTGTTCGGCATGGAACCGACCCTCGCCGCCGGTGATCCCCTGGACGACAACGCGGGTGTCCTCGTCAACGAGCACGGACATCAGTCGGTCACCTTCCCCGTGGCCGCAACTGTGGTCTGGACAGCCTCTTCGAGGGTTGGTTCGACCTGTACGAGATCGGTGTTGAGAATCTCCATCCCCTCCTCGGCTTTCGTCCCAGCGAGCCGAACGATAACTGGCTTTGGGATGGTGTCGAACTGTTCGAGTGCGGTGTTGATTCCGTCTGCAACCTCGTCGCCGCGGGTGATGCCACCGAAGATATTAAA
>JAQCMX010000210.1 GCA_028274885.1 Haloarculaceae archaeon | reverse complement strand
CCAGGCGTTAGAAATATAAATTTTGGTCGTGAATCACAGGATTGCCCGGGTAAAGTGCCTCTGACAGCACGTTCCTAACCGGGACCTCTCCGGGCAGTTTTTTTACTGTCAGTACGGCTAATACTGTTGGCTGTAACTGATAGTACTTTATACGTCCCCGAAAAGATGCACACATGAAGCTACGACGGCCACGCAGTTCCCGCCGGTTTCGCCCCGCTGACTCTGCTCAGCAGATGGTCGGCGGATTTCTGCTCGCCGGTCCGTTTGTCGTGACCGAGGAGGTCTGGGATCTGGCCGGCAACATGAGTCTTCTCCAGACTCTGGCCACGGTCGGCGTGGTGTTTGGGATCGGGTATGCAACACTGTACAAGGCTGATACGAAGCGGGATCAAGAGAGTGAACGGAACATTGCGGGCGTTCCGCTCCGATTTCTGTCGCTGATGGCTGTTTCGTTTGGTTCCGCGGCAATACTGGCCGTCCTGTTTGACGCCCCCGATACGTTTCTTGAATCCGCCGACACGAACAGGGAGATGGTGCTGGTAACGTTCAAAACGGTGAGTCTCAGTTCGGTCTTCAGCGTGGTCGGCGCAGCAACGGCTGACAGCCTCTTTTCACGATGACGGTTCCTGAGTGGATCGGTCGACCAGCGGGGACCCGTCTGCCTGTGGGCCCAGTTCCGGACCGAACGGTGGGTTATCGGGATCGATCACCCGACGTTCCGTGTAGTCCGTCGAGCGCTCGACCGGGACACGCCCGATAGCCGAGATCATATCCACGTACTCCTGGAAGGAGCGTTGTTGTCCGAAGTCGCCGCCGGCCCGCTTCGTTATCTCCTCGGAGAGGATCGTTCCCATGAAGTCGTCGGCGCCACAGTTGAGCATCTTCAGGCCCTGCTGGTCACCGTATTTGACCCACGAGGACTGGATATGATCGATGTTGTCGAGGTACAGTCGGGAGACAGCGATCATGAGTTCGTCCTCGTCGATAGTGGCACCACCGTCGACCATGCCTCGTTCGTGCAGGGGCGTGTTCTGGTGCACGAACGAAAGCGGGACGAATTCGGTGATCGCACCCGTCCGTTCCTGCAATCGCCGGATCACGTCGAGGTGCTGGACACGGTGGGCTTCGTTTTCGACGTGCCCGTACATGATCGTCGAGGTCGTCGAGAGGCCAACGCTGGCCGCAGCTTCCATCGCCTCGACCCACTCGTCGGTGGTGATCTTGCCCGGGCAGATCACCCCGCGGACTTCGTCAACGAGAATCTCAGCGGCCGTCCCGGGGACAGAATCGAGTCCTGCCTCTTTGAGCCGCCCGTAGACTTCCTCGTAGGACCAGTCGGTCCCGCGCCTGGCGTGGTAGGCCTCCTCGGGCGTGATCGAGTGGACGTGGACGCCGCCGACGTTCATCGCCTCGATCTGCTCGCAGTACGTTCCCGGATCGGTCTCGTAGCGGTCCGGAGACTTGTAGTTCAGATCACCCCGGTCGCTCGCTTCGAGACGCCCCCGGTGGTCGGCGTCGAGCGCGAACGCAGGGTGCAGGCCGCTGACAGAGGTTACCTCGTAGATGCCCGTTTCCATGGCGGCTTCGACAATACGTCGTGACTCCGCCGGGGTCTTGGTGAAACCGCCGTGGTCGGCGTCGCTATCGGCGAGAAACTGCTCGGAGCGGTCCTTGAAGTTACAGAACAGACAGCCGGTGTTACAGGCCGTCGTGACGTTGTTGTTGAGGTTCGCGACGAAGGTAACCTCCTCGCCGACGACCTCGGCCCGGCGACGGTCAGCAGCTTCCAGGACGAGTTCCTTGCGTTCGGGATCGATACCCTGTCGCTCGGTCCCGGTCGTCAGGAGTTCGATACCGTCATCGACTGTGAGTCGGTCTCCGCGCCGGGCCTTTTCGAGTGCGTGCTCGAACGAGTGGTCCGTTGTCGGCCGGTTTTCGAACTCGTATCTATCCCGGGGAATATTTGTGTTGCTCTGAGGAACGCCAGCCATTATTTTCAACTGCAGGTTTGTGCTGTAAAAACTAAAGGGTTCCATGTCTCCCTTGCCGGTCTCTGTGCGAGGGGATTTTGCCGTTGCTTCTTCGAGTTGACTATGTGACGGTGGTCTCCGGGTCACGTGGGTTTGGCCGTCTCCGGGTTCGGGGTCTTATCGTTCGAACCCATACCGGACTCCTTACCCGGGGAACACAGTTGCCGGCAGAACATGCAGGAACCCGAACGTCTCGGCCCCGACCCACAACAGGAACAACCCATACGTGGAGAGCAGCAGATACGCCTCCCACTGTCCGAGGACCAGCCCGGTTCGGAGAAATACAAAAAGCACGGCCGTCGCGGCGAGCAACGCCCCGAACATGGGGGCTGCGATGCCAAAGTCCACCGATGCACTGCCGACGATCAGGACGCCGACCGGGATGACGACGAGCAGGTCGAAGATGTTCGAACCGATCACGTTCGACATACTCGCGACGTCGTCTTCGCCTTTAGCTGCCCGGAGACTCACGATCAGATCCGGCAGGCTGGTTGCCGCCGCCACAATCGTCACACCCCACAGGAACTCCGGCGTCCCGAAGCGGTCGCCAAACAGAAGCACCGCATCGACCAGGCGTTCGACGGCCACGAGAATCACAAAAAGTCCGGCAGCAAGCAACAGCCACTTCCTCCGGACATCAATACGGCCCTGTTCCGGCCGTCCCGCATAATCCCCGACGTCCTGCCACTGCAAGAACAGGTAGAACCCGTACACCGCCAGCGGGAAAACAACCAGCGGGCGGGTCAGCCGCCCAATCGACGTGTCCCCGACAGGGTTGTAGATACGGGCAAAGGAGAGTGTTAGCAGCAAGACGACAACAGAGAGCAGATAAAAAAGCGTCTCCTTGTGAACGAGCGTCCGTGTCGAGGACATCGTTCCTTTGCCGGCGACGACGGCCACACCGGGGATGACGAGGATATTGAAGATCGCGGAGCCAACGACCGCCCCGACCCCAAGATCGAGTGACCCGAGCAGCGCTGCGATGACCACGCTTGCGAGCTCTGGAAAGCTCGATCCGACCGCGGCGACGATCCCGCCCTGGACGACAGGTGGCAGGTCGTAGTGTATCGAGAGGGTGGCGCTCGCGTCCTCGAGCCAATTGCTGCCGAGCCAGATGAACGCAGTTGCGACCGGGACTGTCACGATCGCAACTGCCAGCGACGACGTCATTATCCCACAGTAACGACGGTGGCGGTTATATTACCGGTGATCGATCGCCGTTTCAGGTGGCCTGGACGAAGCTCACACTGAACTCCCCAGAACGTGCAAAGATACAGTAGCTTTGCCGTTGAAAAACGGCGCATGGATGACGTGGACATCGATAACGTCGACAGGGCCATTCTGTACGCGTTACAGGAGGATGCCCGGAATACCTCGTCGGGAGATATTGCGAAGCGAACCGGGACCTCCGACAGCACCGTCCGCAAGCGTATCCAGCGTCTCGAATCGAACGACGTGATAAAGGGGTATAGCGCCGACGTCGACTACCAGACTGCGGGATATCCGCTCCGAATGTTGCTGTTTTGTACGGCCCCGATACCCGAGCGAGGATCGCTCATGCCCGAGATACTGGACATAGACGGGGTCGTCTCGGTACAGGAGTTGGTTACCGGTGAGCAGAACCTCCTCGTAACGGCTGTCGGGGAGACCGACAGCGAGATTACGCCCGTTGCACAGGAACTGCTCGATATGGGGCTGACCGTCGCCGACGAAGTGTTGGTCCGGAGCCACGAGGCAACCCCATTTAGCAGGTTCGACGTCGAGAGACAGGGAGAAGACGGCTAAAGTACAACTTGCTTGACATCATGTGCGGTCGCACGCCGGACGACAGACCGGACTGGATGTGTCGAGCCCGCGAGATTGTGTGAGTCCCCATCGAGGACCGTGAGTGCTGCGCGTTTGCCCGGTGAAATGACGCCACAGTCGAGGTCGATAATCTCGGCACCCGCTCGCGTGGCCATGTGTAAGACCTCACGCGCAGTGACGTCGAAGTGCGTCGCAGTGTACGACATCTCCCGAAACATGGTTGGCGGATTGAGCATCACGTTGTCCGTTCCGAGAGCGACAGTGGTGTGTTCGAGCAGTGCCCCCACAGGCGGGCGTCCGACGTCGAGAACAGCGTTCGCACGGGGGCAGACCGCGACCGGAACCGACTGGTCGGCAACCCGTTCGAGATGCTCCGGTTTTGCGTGGACCATGTGGACGAGCAGACCTGGGTCCAGGTCCAGTGCGGGTTCGATGTCTGTCGGATCAGGTTCCCCTGCGTGGATCGCAAACGGGACCCCACGGTCGCTGGCCGCTTCTCGCTCGTTGGTGAAGTCGTCGTCGTTGGCACCACTGGCACCGAACCCGTCGGCAACGTCGAGGACGGACCGCTCCTCGCTCCCGAAGATGAACGGGTCGATGGCAACTGGATCCGCCGCTTCTCTGAGAGCGCGTGTCCCGGCGGTACCAGACTCGCGAAAGTCGAGACACGTTACCGTCCCGGTCTGTTGCATGAACTGCAGCGTCCGGCGCATCGCTGTCACCATCGTAGTCCTGTCTGCCCGTGCCAGTTGTCGGTGTTTCAGACTGTCCGGCGGTGCGACCGCCTCCTCCAGTGAGAGCCCGACAGCCGCCTCCTTGGCGACAGAGTCACCGAGGTGGGTGTGGGCGTTGACAAACGCCGGGGCGATGATGTCCGTCGAATCCGTCTCTGTCTGTTCCACGGCCGCTATCTCCCCGTTTTCGATGACGACACGACCGGAGATGGGGTCGAATGACTCACCTGTCAGAACCGTACCCTCTACCTGTTCCATACCAGAACGGCGAACGCGATAACGATATGATTTTCCATGCCGTCAACACGAACAGTTCGATCACGGTTCGACAAAACGAGCAGAGTGGTGTCACCCCCAACTGGCCGCTCGCGGGGGATTTCGGCCGGACGAGCGCAAACGGCTGATAAAAAGACGGCGGGTCCGATACGATTCACCCGAATAACATCATGTTCTATTATACATACAGTAAGAACACTCTGGTAATATAGATAGATTTAATACACATTCTGTTCGTATTCGATGTAGATGCGACCGATACCTGTGATTGACGAGACAGGCGCGACTCGCCGAGAGAGTCGTCGGTCGAGGAGGACAAACGATGACAGGACAGAGGCAGACGACGGTGGGACAGCTTCCGACACCGACGAATGACCGTTCGCGCCTACCAGCAGTTCTGACACGGCTCGTGTGGCTGCTCTGGTCGGTGAGCATTGGGGCACTGGCCCTCCAGGTCTCGCGTGGCGAACCCTGGCGACTGGGAGAACTGGCGGTCGTGGACGGATTGACGGTCGTGATGTGGGTGACCGCCACGTTTTTCAGCGGGATCGTTCACAGCTACTCGCGGCGGTACATGGCCGGAAACCGGACCATCGACCGGTTTTTCGGGCGCATATTCGCGTTCACAGTTGTCGTGATGACGCTGGTGGCGGCCGACAACTTTCTGCTCTTTGGGGCCGCGTGGCTTGCGATGGGACTCGTGATGGCCGACCTCATCGGTCACGTCAGGCGGTGGCCCCAGGCACAGGTGGCAGCAGCCCTTGCGCGTCGGTATTTCCTCGGAAGCAGCGTCTTGCTCGGGGCTGCACTCGTTGTCCTCTGGCAGGACACGGGCGTGACGACTGTCTCCGGGGTCGCGACGTCTATCAGTTCCAGCCCGTCTACGGCAGTGTTGCTCGCGGCCGGGCTGCTCGTGCTGGCAGCTGGGGTACAGTCGGCACTCGTTCCCTTCCAGACGTGGCTGCTGTCCTCGATGACGGCGCCGACACCGGCATCCGCGCTGATGCACGCCGGCTT
>JAQCMX010000207.1 GCA_028274885.1 Haloarculaceae archaeon | reverse complement strand
GGGCTGGTCGACATCGGCGACCAGTACCTGGCGCTTGCGACCGACGGGGTCGGCACAAAGCTGCTCGTCGCGGAGGCAATCGACGACTACACCACGATCGGTATCGACTGCATTGCGATGAACGTCAACGATCTCGTTGCGGAGGGGATCCAGCCGGTCGCGTTTGTCGACTATCTCGCGGTCGAAGAACCCGACGACGGGACGGCAGCGGAGATCGGTGAGGGGCTGCACCGCGGCGCCGAACTGGCAGATGTCTCGCTGGTCGGGGGCGAAACCGCGGTAATGCCGGACGTGATCCGGGGGCTCGATATCGCGGGTGCATGTGCCGGGCTAGCGCCGAAGGGCTGCTTGTTTCCGGGCGAATCGGAGCCGGGTGACGCCATCGTCGGTTGGCCCTCGAGTGGCATCCACTCCAATGGCCTGACACTCGCCCGCGAGGCCGTGACACGCGACCACGCGTACACCGACCCGTTTCCGCCGGATCCAGACCGCTCTATCGCCCGAGCGCTGCTGGAGCCAACCCGTATCTACACCGACCTCCTCGGAGTGCTTCGCTCACATGGCACCCACGCCGCGGCGCATATCACCGGCGGCGGCTGGACAAATCTCACCCGGATGGGTCGACACTGCTACGAGATCACCGACCCCTTCGAGATCCAGCCGATTTTCGAGTTTGTCCAGCAGGAGGGGACGATCGACGACGAGGAGATGTACCGCAGCTTCAACATGGGGACAGGCTTTGTGGCGGCGCTTCCGGAGGGAGAGGCCCGATCGGTCGCCGCGGAGACCGATGACGGGCGCATCATCGGGGAGGTGACGGAGACAGAGGAGGAGGGTTCCGTTCGGATTCGTGGGCTAGATTTTTGAGTGTCGACGGCGCCTAGAGCGTGCGTGGAGTCTCTCGCCGACCGGAACGCGGTCCCCACACGCCCGGCCGTTCGGGGGGCACGGGGCGTCTGCACTCAGGAGATGTGACGGGCGATATCGGCCTCGGTGATGATCCCGACGGTCCGGCCATCCTCCACGACGAGGACGGCGTCGTTGTGATCGAGATGTGCGTCCACGGCGTCGATTGTGGCGTCGGGTTCGACAGTGGTGACCGCTTCGTTCATCACCTCCGCGACGGGCAGGTCGCCGACGTTGTCCTCGGCCCGCTGGCGGATATCGGACGTTCCGATCAACCCCTGTGGGGTGCCGTCGCGGATCACCGGCACCTGTGAGTAGCTCTTTTCGTCCATGAGTCCCGTGGTTTCGCTGACGCTCGCGTCCGGTTTGGCGCTAACCACCGGGGTGTTCATCAGATCCGCTGCCCGCAACAGCCCCCCTTCTGCCTCCTCCAGGGCGGTGACGATCCGGCGAAGCGTCGAGAGTCGCGGATCCACGTCGCCGCCCTCGATACGTGCGATGAGTGGCTGAGAGACCTCTGCTTTCTCCGCGAGATCACTCTGTGTCAAGCCGAGCTCAGTTCGCCGCTCGCGTAGATCTTCGGGCGTCGGGAGTTCCATACCTCGAATAACCAATGGTAATACAAAAACCCACCGGGAGCGCTGGCCTACTCCGCCCCGTCGCCGGTTTCGATCGTATCGACGATCTTCAGTGGGACGTCTTTGAGTGCTCCCCCGATATCGCTCTTGGCGACGCGCCGGGCGTGTTCCTCGCTCTCGACGTTGAACACGTCCATTTCCAGCAGCAGGCCAACAAGTGCTGTATCGGCCGCCACGAACGCGGAGTCAAAGGGTTCACCACAGGCGGGGCACTCGGTAAATCCAACCTCCACCTCCACGAAGTCCATCTCCTTGTCGTTGAGTCGTTTGCCCGCCTCACTCACTGCCACACCGATTGCGTCGTCGATGTTCGCTACATCGTGGACCAACCAGGCTGCTTCCAGTACGACACGATAGTTCATACCCACGAGATGTTCCGGCACGTATTCGTCTCTTTTGATTTCGCTCTCGGTTTGCTCTCGTACTGATTATTGCGAGTCTGTCCCGCTCTCCTGTCACTTAGTGCCTGTCTCGGGTCGTGAACCAGCCGGGATACCGGATCGGGGCCGAAAGTTACCGTCATAATCAGTATCGGTCTTCTGTCTCTGACCGCCTCCGGGGAAAGTTCCGTGTGTCCCGGAGCAGACCACGCATGTCATCACGATAATATCCATAACTTATCAGAAATCCCCTCCGTTCCAACCCCACGATTACCCCGATAACCGTGGTTCCAGCCGCTGTGGCGATATACCCAAACGGGAGTAGGAAAACCGCAAGACGTGGGCGGCACACGTCCGATTCAGTATTAGATAATAGTGTAGGATTCGGCCCGAATATTTATATACAAGCACCAGACTATCTCCGGATCGAGTCACGATGGAACGGATCCACCGCATTTCGCTGTTCGCGCTGTACCAGATCACGCTGCTGTGTGGTATCGTGTTGTTACCCCTGGCGTTGGTCACGAAACGGTTCGGTTTCCGACTCCCGATCGATCGGGTCGTCATAGAGATCAAGGAGCGCTACGAGGAAACTACTGCCTGATCCTGTTCGACGACACCAGCGATTAGCCCAGTTTTGGATGCAAGCCCGGACGATCCTTTTTCGAACGAGTAGTTTATTATGTCACGCGCTATTATAAGGAAGTAATGCAGGATCCAACTGTTGGCTCCGATTTCTCGCACCGAACACGACGGTTCGATACCGATCCCCACGAACCGGAACTGGGATCACTCCCGGAAAGCGACCGTGACGAGGAGGCGGTCAACAAGACCGGAACGACCACTATCGGCGTCGCTACCACAGACGGCGTCATCATCGCAACAGACAAACGGGCCAGTCTCGGTGGTCGGTTCGTCTCGAACAAGAACGTACAGAAGGTCGAACAGATCCATCCGACGGCCGCCCTCACGCTCGTGGGTTCGGTCGGCGGTGCGCAGTCGTTTATCAGAACGCTTCGTGCCGAGGCGAACCTCTACGAGACCCGCCGAGGCGAACAGATGAGCATGCAGGCCCTCTCAACGCTTGCGGGGAACTTCGCCCGTGGTGGTCCGTTCCTCGCGATCAACCCCATTCTTGGCGGTGTCGACGAGGAGGGGAGCCACGTGTACAGTATCGATCCTGCCGGCGGTGTGATGGCGGACGACTACACGATCACCGGCTCCGGCCTGACGGTCGCCTACGGGACCCTCGAAGACCGCTACGAGAAGGAGATGTCACTCGAGGAGGCCCAGCGCGTCGCCGGTGCTGGTATCAAGGCTGCCGCCGAGCGCGATACCGGCTCCGGAAACGGTATCTATATCGCTGAAGTCACTGAGGCGGGCGTTGAGATCAGCGACTACGACCTCAACGAGTTCGACACCTGAAAACAGCTGTCTGTCACGATCGAAAGGACTCCCCGTTTTGATTGTGCTTTTGCCGGTCCCGTGTCATCGGGTAGCCGTCCGCCAACGGCCGTCCTTTCGTTCAAAGCAGCGGTCTATGCTCCCCCCGACGACCTCAGCGGGTGCGTTTTGACACCCGCCCCGTCGGGTGGATACGAGTCCACATGCGTACCGCTTCGACCAGCCACGAGCCGGTGGCCGCGTCGATTCCGGCGATCTTCTGTTCTTTCTGGCTGCCGGAACAGGCGACACCTGATCGGCGACGGTATTCGAATGGCTCGGATAGTGGGTGGCAGAAAGTGTCACCGACGATCAATTTTTGTAGCTTGAACCTATACTATTAGTAATGAGACGTCTGCGCATCGCACTGTTGAACGCGGCCCACGATAGACAAAACACGCGCCGCAACTTCAGGCGCGAACTGGATGCCGACCTCGTGGAGTTTCACTGTCCTGCTGGAGAGGTCCCGGAGACGGTTCAGTTCGACGCCTGCGTCGTGACCGGCTCGCGCGCCTCGGTCTACTGGGACGAGCCCTGGATCGGGAAGCTAAAAAGATACGTCGGAGAGGCAATCGGAGCAGGACTTCCGTTTCTGGGTGTCTGTTATGGACACCAGTTGCTCGCAGATGTACTCGGTGGCCGCGTTGCAGGGATGGACGAGTACGAAATCGGCTACAGAACGGTAAAACACGATGGCGGCGAACTCTTCGAGGGGATCGACGAGGAGTTCACCGTTTTCACGACACACTCGGATCGGGTCGTCGACCTGCCACCGGGGGCGGAACTGCTCGCCAGAAACGACTACGGCATCCACGGCTTCCGGAAGGGTGATATCTTTGGTGTACAGTTCCACCCCGAGTACGACAAAGCGACCGCACGGTCTGTGACCGACGGCAAGGATCTGCCCGAGGAGAAACTAAACCGTGTTCTTGAAGGGATCGACGAGGACAACTATGCTGCGGCCTGTGAGGTGAAGACGCTGTTCGAGAACTTCTGTACCTACGTCAGAGACAACCGGCCGGTCGGATCCTCGGCCGCCGAAACTGCGGGTGACTGATAGTGTTTGTTGCGAGTCTTTACGGCTGTGGTGTGACAAGACACCGGTTACACGGCGTGAAACATCGATATTTGTGACTTGATTACGAAAGTTACCGCAACAAACACTTTAATATCGAGCACACAGTTTGGTACCGTCCCGGTATTTAACCCTGCCCGTGTAACCAGCGCGTATGATAACGAGATTGCGGGAGAACGTCTGGTGGATCAACCTCCGTGGGGTCAACGCATACCTCGTCGACGACGGTGTGTTGACCCTCGTGGACGCAGGACTCCCGTGGCACCATCGCAAGTTGGCAGACGCACTCGCGCAGGTTGGCGA
>JAQCMX010000203.1 GCA_028274885.1 Haloarculaceae archaeon | reverse complement strand
TGCGCCCGAGCGGGGGATCGATGGGACCGTGGTACGGCTCGCGGGTCTGTACGGGCCGGAAAGGTACCGTCTCCGGCGGTATATCGAGGGGCCGGTCACCGAAGGATACCTAAATATGATCCACCGCGACGACGCCGCCGGGATAATCCGATACCTGCTGACCGAGGATATCGCCCGCGGGGAGACGATCCTCGGTGTCGACGACGAGCCGGTCGAGAAGTGGGCGTTTGCGGACTGGCTGGCCGAGCAATGTGGCGTCGACGCGCCGCCCAAACGAACAGTTGACGAACGGCTCGAATCAGCGGATCTGTCCGAAACCGTCCGCCGCCGTCTCCGGACCAGCAAGCGTTGCTCGAACGCGCGACTCCGAGAACGAGGATACGACTTCACCTACCCCACGTTCCGCGACGGATACCGGGACGCCATCGCGGCATACCGCGACGACGGCTGATTCGTCACCCTCCTTTCTGGTCGAGCACACATCCCTGCGAGGGCTGCTCTGTCCACTCCGGATATAAAAGCGGAGTCTTAAGTATCTTCATCGGGTACCGATGTGTACTATGGCAAACGGCAAGTACGCCGCGCGCAAACTCAAGAAAGACCGCCAGAAACACCGGTGGTCTGACTCCCAGTACGCGCGCCGTGAGCGCGGACTTCGTGAAAAGTCCGACCCGCTCGAAGGCGCGCCACAGGGGCGTGGCATCGTTCTGGAGAAGGTCGGCATCGAAGCAAAACAGCCCAACTCTGCGATCCGGAAGTGTTGCCGTGTGCAACTCATCAAAAACGGGAAACAGGTGACTGCGTTCTGTCCTGGTGACGGCGCTATCTCATTTATCGACGAGCACGATGAGGTGACAATCGCCGGGATCGGCGGCGCAAAGGGTCGCGCGATGGGTGACCTCTCCGGTGTCAATTACAAGGTCGAAAAGGTAAACGGCGTCTCGCTCATCGAACTCGTACGCGGAAACACTGAGAAACCGGTGCGATAACAATGTCTACGGATCAACCCGAACCCGACGCACCTGGAAGCGAGGATGGATCTGCTGCGCTACTCTTCGGGAAGTGGGCGGTCGAGGGGATCGAGTTCAGCGACGGTTCCACCGAACGCTACATCACGGTCACGCCCATCGCCAACACCATGGGTCGCCACGCAGACAAGCAGTTCAAAAAAAGCAAAATCAGCGTCGTCGAGCGACTCATCAACCGACTCATGCAGACCGACGAAAACACGGGCAAAAAGCAGCTCACAACCAACCTCGTCCGTGATGCATTTGAGACGATCAACGACCGGACGGGCGAGAACCCGGTACAGGTGCTCGTCGAGGCGGTCGAGAACACCGCACCCCGCGAGGAAACCGTCCGCCTGAAATACGGTGGTATCTCGGTACCGAAAGCGGTCGACGTCTCGCCACAGCGTCGCGTCGATCAGGCGCTCAAGTTCCTCGCAGAAGGTGTCCACAACGATTCGTTCAAATCAGACACCGACGCCGCCGATGCCCTCGCCCGGCAACTGACCGGGGCCGCCAACAACGA
>JAQCMX010000264.1 GCA_028274885.1 Haloarculaceae archaeon | reverse complement strand
GTTCGGCTCGATCGATATCCGCGGGCGTATTCACGTTCACCCGGTCGGTCTCGAGTTCCACGGCTTCGACAGTCACCCCTGCGCGGATCAACACACCGATCGCGTCGGTCAGTTCGTACTCGCCGCGGTCGGATGGCCGTATCAATTCGAGTGCGTCGAAGATCGTCTCCGGCAGGACGTAACAGCCTGTCGTGACCCACCGTGATGGCGGATCCGCAGGTTTCTCGACGATCCCGGTCACCCGACCATCCTCGACAGTGACGACACCGGTTTCGCGTGCCGTCTCCAGGGTCACTCGATCGACGCCGAGAACTGCGTCGACGTCGTCACGATCTTGTACCGCGATCGGTTCGCGCAGGGTCCCTGCAATTACGTTGTCCCCGTTCAAAACGACAAAGGGCTCATCGACGAGAGGATCCGTCTGAGCGACAGCGTGCCCGAGTCCGCGTTGTTCGCGCTGGTGGACGTACGTGATCGGGACCCCCTCGAACGAATCGCCGAAGTGATCGACAATCACACCGGCACGGTAGCCCACGGCCACGACCAGTTTCTCGACACCGCTTTCCAGTAGCGTCTCGAACACGTGCGCGAGCAGTGGCTGGCCTGCCACGTCGACCATACCTTTGGGTTTGTCTTCGGTCAGCGGGCGCAACCGCGTTCCGTGGCCTGCTGCGGGGACGACACCGATCACGACACTGATTCGTCTGCTTCCGGTGGCTCTTGGTCCCCGGACTCCAACCGCCGTTCTGCCTCCTCGCGGTCCTCCGGGTAGCCGATGTCCATCCGCCACCCGTCGAGTCCGATCGCGTCGATCGTCCGCCCTGACTGCAACAGCAGATCGACCGCGTCGGACAGTTCGTACTCGTCGCGACCGGAGGGCTGGACGAGATGGCAGGCGTGGAAGATGGCCGGCGTAAACGTATAGAAGCCCGTCATCACCAGATTCGACGGCGGGTCGTCGGGTTTCTCGATCACCTCGACGATCTCGCCGTACTTGTTGGTGTCACAGACCCCATACCGGGAGGCTTCCTCCCAGGGCACCTCCTCGACGAGAAAGGCCGCATCTGCCCGCGCTTCGCGGTGACGACGGACCACGTCTTCGAGGTTGGCCCGGAAGATGTTGTCACCGAGCATCAGCATGAAGTCGTCGACGTGATCCTCGACGGTCAAAAGCGCGTGGGCCAGCCCCTGCTGTTCGCGCTGGTGGGTGTACGTGATCGGCACGCCATCGAACTCGTCGCCGTAGTGTTCGATGATCGCCTCTTTCATGTAGCCGACGACGACCACCAGCTGGTCGGCCCCCAGATCGACCAGCGACTCGAAACAGTGTGTGAGAATGGGCTTGTCGGCAACCTCGACCATGCCCTTTGGTTTGTCCTCGGTCAGCGGGCGCAGCCGGGTCCCCTCGCCGGCCGCTAACACGACAGCATCCATACCAGGTACTGAGAGACAGATCAGATAAAACCGTTGGCATCCCTGCCGTTCAGGTCGACCGCGTCGCCGCTGTCGCCCACGTCCGTGCTCAATAATCATACGGGTGTGTCACCGACAGAACCGCTGCTCGCTCGCCGGGGGGGATCGGCGAGGGGTCCGGAGAGAGAATGAGTCCCTCAAAACTCCCCGAGGGTCGCCTGCTCCAGGGCCGCGAGCACGTCCTGGCTCGTCTGCCAGGACTCGCGGGCACAGTCTGGCAACCGACCGTGTTCGCGGACGTACCGCTTCAGGAAGTCCCGCGTGGTCTGGTCGCTCGGGTAGCCACTGCCCACGGCCCCGTACTCGCCTGCAATGTCTGTGACGTGTGCGTCGCGTTCGACCTTGGCAAGGATGCTTGCGGCGCTGACGACGGGATAGGTCTCGTCTGCGCCGTGTTCTGCGTACAGGTCCGGCGCCACGTCGAGTCGGTCGGCGACCCGGCGCTCGAACCTGACGGCGTTCGTGTCGCCGGCGTCGACGCGACAGGCCACATCCTCGGCAGTGAGTCCCGACAGCGCCCGTGCGTGGGCCTCGACGGTCAGGGCGTTCATATCGGTGTCGGGGTCGTCGATCTGTGCGACCGTGATCTCGGCAACCGAGACCGAATCCGCCATCGACCGGATCTCGGCGGCCAGTCGCTCGCGATCCTCCGGATCGACCGTCTTCGAGTCCGCAACGTCCGCCGGCAGGTCGTCGGGATCGATACGAACCGCGGCGGCAAACATCGATCCCAGCACCGGCCCCTTCCCGGCCTCGTCGACACCAATCTCCATACGTCCGTGTGATTGCCTGTGTGAGTTAAATCTTCCTCGGACACCCGTCGTCGACTCCTCCTGCTCCCGACATCATACGACTCCTCCTGTCCCCGACACCACACGACTCCTCCTTTTGCCCATCGCATCTCATGTCCTGCGGTGACGACTCGCCAGCACGAGCAGCCAGACCGCTGCGCATCCGGCCAGGATCCCGAACCCTGGTCCGCCGGCGTCACTGCCCGCCGGGTCGTCCCCGCCGTCCGCGGTGGCCCCCGCACCGTTGGCGTCGGTCGTCGCGTCGTCGCCTGCCTGCCCGTCGGCGCGCTCGCGGACCGAGACGGTGACTGTCTCGGACGTCTCCGCACCGTACTCGTCGGTCACCGTGACCCGCACGTCCCGATCACCGGGTTCCTCGAAGGCAAACTCAACACGTTCGCCCCTCTGCCGTTGCTCGCCGGCCGTCCACTCGACCTCGTACTCGCCGAAGTCGTTTTCGACGGTTGCGATAAACGCCTCGGGTTCCGAGACGGTCACGCGCGAGGGGGCATCGACGGTCAGCTCTGGGATGTCACTCACGACGACGGTGCCCCGGTCACCCCCCACCGCTCCGAGTTCGTTCCTGGCTGTCACGTCGACGGTGTATTCCCCGGGCGTCCCGAGTTGCAGGCCGAGTTCGCCCTCGTCAGTGTCGACCGACCGCTCTGCGGGTCCGGTCACCTCCCACTGGTAGCCCGTGATCGCCACGCCGTCGTCCCGAACCTCGGCGACCAGTTCGATTTGCTCTCCGACGGGTGCGCCCTGCGGGCTCTGGAGTGTCGTCTCGGGAACGACCGTCACGTCGACTGTCCCCGTGCCTGTCGCTGTGTTCTCACCCATGTCCTCGACGGCCGCGTCGATCTGGTGTGTTCGAACGGTCGCATCAGACGGCGTCTGGAAGGCGTACTCGAGCACGAGGCGTTCCCCGGGTGCGAGGTGATCGAAGACACGCCCCGCTTCGTGATCGGTCACCCCCGAGTCGACGCCGGCGGTCCCGTTTACCGAGAGCTCCCCGTCGATGGCGTCGGGCACAGACAGCGAGAGGGTCGGGGCGAGACTCGGCTCCGAGCCCGTGTTGGTCAGTTCGAACCGGAGTCGGCCGTCCTCGCCTCGCTGGACGGTGGTGGCTGTCGCCTCGAGGGCCAGCCCTGCCTCGTCGGGCCCGGTGTCGTAGACTGTCGGAGCCGGAACGTCGATGCTTCCCGCTGTCGTACGGACGTGTCTGTCGAGATACGTCCCGAGATCGACGCCAGCCGCGTCGGTGAGGATCCCTTCGTACTCGCTGTCTGTTATTTCCGCTTCTCTCCCGTGGTCGTTTTTCACCCGGAGCACGTCCTCGTAGCTTCCCGACCCGCCGGATGCGGCCCGTATCTCCCGGTCGAGATTGGCCACGACGAGCGATCCGAGTTCGTAATCAGCGAACGATCCGCGCCAGGTCTCCGGTTCCGCGAGGACCACCTCGGGGAAGGCTTCGTCTGCGCCCGCCAGCGACGCGTGAAAGTCGTGATACTCGATGGCCCCCTGTTTCAGCGCGAGCAGGGGCCCGTAGTAATCGGCCTCGGCCTCGACGGTCCACCCGACCGCCTCGCTCGCGTTGAAATCCTGTCTCGTGTGGACGTACTCGTGTCTGAGGACCGTCCTGGGGGGTTCGAGCCCATCCTCGTGGACCCACAGATCCTGGTTGACACCGGATGCGAGCCCGCCGCGTCTGATCGGGTCGGTGACGACAAAGGCCGCGACGGAGTCAGACTCCGCGCCGACATCGAGCATCCCGGATGACTGAGAGAGTGCGTCGGCCATCGAGTCGACCGACCGGTCGGGGTCGGTGTCGTTGCTGACGACGATTTCGAACGCCTCCGTTCCGGCCCGCACAGTGTGGCGCTCGTAGGGCCCGAGGTACGCGAAGTTGGTGCCGACAAGTCCGGGCGCTTGGGTATCGAGCGTCCGATCCACGTCGATCGACTCGCCGAAGGTACTCCAGGAGATCAGGGTACCCACCGTGTCCGTCAGCGTCCACTCCCCGGTCTCTGCGAAGTCGAGACCCCGCTGGTGTGTGACCGATCTGTTCGACTCTCGCAGGATCGTTATCTTCGGATTCTCGGTTACCTCGTCCCACTCGTACCACCCGTCTTCTGTCTGGCGAAAGCCCTCGAGGGAGACGACCTCGGAGTGTCGGTCCCGGACTGCCACCTCGAGCCCCACGACCTCGCTACCGACGTGGTACTCGAGTACCACCTGCTGGCTGCCCGCCTCGGTGTCGGCCGTCGAGACCCGCTGGACTTCGATGATCTCGTCACTCGCCGGGGACTCGCCGTGCTCTGCAACGACAGTGCCGACCGGCGCAGTGATCGCCAGGCCGCCCGCAAGCACACTCAGTACGACCACTACGGCGAGAATCCGGCGGGGATACACTACCCGTGTGTCGCTCTCCCGTATAGATAAAACTGGCCCGGGAATGTTGCCGCGTGATACCCGTTGTCACCCGTCTCGGTCCCGGGACCGGTCCGGACGAACAGGCCATTATTTTCTGGACGAACTGGGTTCACTGCTGGACGCGCGAAGGATCCGTTTACTCCCGAAAGAACGCCTCGCGGGCGAAGGGTTCGTCCTCGCCCTCGACAGCGAGCACGTCAAGCGCCGTCACCGCAGCCTCGACGCCGAGCAGACCGGCGAGACTCGGTTCGGTGCGCCCGTCGTCACTGCTTATGAGTTCTTTCACGTAGAGCCCCCCTTCCCCGTGTACTTCGATCGTTGCCTCCTGGCCGTCCGCCTCCTCTTCGAGTTCGCCGGAAACGTCGTAGACCTCCCTGACGCGGGTTTTGGCCGCCCGTCGGTGGGAGACCCGCTGTGGCGTCTCCTGTTCGATCGTGGCCCCGTCGAGTTTCTCGAGTGCCGACCCGAAGCGCTCGCGCTCGACAGGGGCCCCGAGGCGCACGTCCATCCGGTAGGTTTTGCTCGCCGGCAGTTCCTTGACCCGTTCGACCATCTCGTGGGTCGCAAATCTGAGCCCCTCGACCTCGACTTTCCCCTCCGCGAAGTCGTCGATTTCAGCTTCGAGGTCCTCGGTGTCGACGGTCCGCCTGCGTGGCTCGTCGACCTCGATCACGAACGGGCGGCCGGTTCCCAGCATGCGCGCGTCCACGTCCTCGCGGCCGGCCCCGTGAAACGTTGCCGAGGACCCATCGAGAGCCTCCCGGACGACCGGCGCGGTGAGTTGTTCGACGCTCTCGTCGTACCGGTAGCCGGTCCCGTCACAGCCATCACAGCGTTTGCCGTGCTGGCGGCCCGTCCCGTTGCAGTCTCGGCACGGCCACTCGGTCTGTGGGATGTCCCGTTCGCGCTTGCGGTACCGCCCGTAGAGGAACGTCGAGTTGACCTGCAGATCGATCTCCTCGGTCGCCAGGTCACACAGGAAGAGGACGTCTGGCCGCGTAAAATCGACCTCACTGTCGGTCATCTGGCCAACGCGTTTGCCAACCTCACGGTTGAACTCGCTTTTGAGGAGTTCGCCGGCCTCGGGGTCGAGCCCCGCGTCTGCCCGCAGGAGTCTGTCGTTTTCTTCGAGCAGTGGCAACGTTCGCGTTCCCACCTGGTAGGTGTCGAACGCGTAGCCGTGGGCGGCGGTGGCAGCCTGCGTGGCCCACCAGTCGTACCGGTCGCACTCGCCCTCACAGACCCAGCAGTCCGTCTCCTCCGCGGGGTCGTGGCCCTCGAAGTCCTCGTCGTCTGCGAGGGCGAGTGCCACCCTGAGCCCCCGTCCCCGCTCGTGGTTCGAGAGCCCGAAACTCCGATCCGCAAACAGCCGGCCCAGACAGGCGTCACAGACCGGTCCCGAGTCCAGTGCCCGCCGCGTGGCCTCCAGCACAGTCATGATCGGATCCTGGCGGTGGCAGCGTAATTCGCTTTCGGACCGCTCCGTCGGTCGGATCCGCTGGGGATACGCTACTCATCGGCCAGGAGAGGCCGGCACGCGAGGCCGGCCAGCCGGAGACAGTACTGTTCATTTTTTATGAGCCGAGGGCCTACCACATAGCAATCATGATTCGGACTGTCCCCCGCTGCAGGCTCTCCACAGCGTGCGATCTGGCGGCTCCCACCGGGGGTGATCGGTGATGGCTGCGATCGCAGTCGAGAACGTCTCCAAGCGGTACGACACGCTCACGGCGCTTGACCGCGTCGACCTCGTCGTCGAGGACGGCGAGATATTTGGCTTTCTTGGCCCGAACGGTGCCGGCAAGTCCACGATGATCAACATCTTTCTCGATTTCGTCCGTCCCGACGACGGTCGCGTCGAAATCTTCGGACACGACTGTCAAACCGAAGGGAAACTGGCCCGCGAGCGCACCGGCGTGCTCCCCGAGGGGTACGACGTCTACGACCGGCTGACCGGACGCCAGCACGTCGAGTTCGCCATCGACTCGAAAGACGCCCACGAGGAGCCAATGGCCTTGCTCGAACGGGTTGGGATCCGCGACGCCGCCGACCGGCGTGCGGGCGGGTATTCCAAGGGGATGGCCCAGCGCCTGATCCTCGCAATGGCGCTGGCCGGCGATCCCGACCTGCTGGTGCTTGACGAACCCACGACTGGTCTCGACCCGAACGGTGCACGCGAGATCCGCAACATCATCCGCCGGGAAAACGAGCGTGGCGCGACGGTGTTTTTCTCCAGTCACATCCTCGAACAGGTCGAGGCCGTCTGTGATCGCGTCGGCATTCTCAACGAGGGCGAACTCGTCGCAATCGACACCATCGAGGGCCTCCGCCAGTCCGTGGGTGGTGGGACGAAACTACTCATTACGGTCGACGCCGTTCCCGACCAGGGGGAGACCATCAGAGATATCGAAGCCATCGATGGGGTAGAGACCGCGTGGCTCGGCGAGGACGGCGACCGCATCGAGGTCACCTGTTCGAACGAGGCGAAAATCGACGTGCTCGTGGCCTTACAGGAGGGCGGAATCGATGTCGAAAACTTCCGGACAGAGGAGGCCTCACTCGAGGACATGTTCGCAGAGTACACCGGGGGCAGGGCGTGATGTCGTGGCGGGCGATTGCCGGCAAAGACTACTACGAGACGAGAGACTCCCGGCTCATCCGGTGGTTGGTGTATCTCGTCGCCCTCGTCGGTATCGTCGGAGGGTACGTGTTCCCGGCCATCGAAGGCCGAGACGTGACGGCCTCGGGTTTCGCGGAGTTTATGACCGACCCGATGGGACTGTTGTTGCCCCTCGTCGGGCTGTTGCTCGGGTACAACGCAATCGTCGGCGAGCGCGAATCGGGTCAGCTCGCGATCCTGCTCGGACTTCCCCACGACCGGCGGGATGTCGTGGTCGGCAAACTTGTCGGACGCGGGGCGCATCTGGTCTTTGCGGTCCTCGCGGGCCTCGTCGGCGCAGGCCTGCTGGTCTGGTATCCGTTTGGCACCGTCGATCTCCTTCTGTACACCGCGTACCTCCTCTTGACGCTTTCTTTCGGTGTGATCTTTTTTGGGATCGGGGTCGCACTGTCGACGCTGACGACCTCGAAACAGCGCGCCACCGTCGGGGCGTTCGGCGTCTTCTTTCTGTTCGTTGTCGTCTGGGATCTGGTCGCAGAACTGCTCCGCTTTGTCTTCGAACAGCTCGGGCTGACAGCGGGCACCCTCCCGGACTGGGTGCTTTTCGTCCACGGTCTGGAGCCGGGAACACTGTACGACCGCATCGTCGCTGCCTTCTATCAAAACAGTACCGCAGGGCCCTACCTCGGCCCGGACGCGCCGTGGTATCTTGGCAAGTGGGTCGCACTTGGAGTGTTCATGCTGTGGGTCGTCCTGCCCATCCTCGCGGGCTACCGCCGGTTCGAGAGGACAGATCTATGAGACGCCCAGGCACACACCCCAAAACGGACGCACGCGGCGTCGAGGACCGGAGTGCTGTTACCTCCCGGCTGCAATCTATCGGTGATCGCCCGTGAGCTGGCAAGCCATAGCCAGGAAGGACCTCCGTGATTCGATCAGATCCCGGACACTCAGGGTACTGATCGCCCTGTTTTTCCTGCTTCTGGGCGGCATGGCCTACGTCGCCCGGACGCTGACCGACACATCCTTCGACGAGTTCGTCGACCTCACCGCGGAGGCGTTCGCCCTGGTGGTCCCGCTGTTTGCGGTCGTTGTCGGCTACAAATCGATCATCGACGAGCGCGAGTCCGGGACGATCGCACTCGCGCTTTCCTTTCCACACGCCCGCTGGGAGTTCGTGGCAGGCAAGTTCCTCGGCCGTGGGGCTGTCCTCACCATCCCCATCCTCGCGAGCATGATTGCGGTGACGGCTCTCGTCTCTTTTCTCTTCGAGACACTCCCTGTCCTCTCCTATCTCCTGCTCGTGGTCGCGAGCGTGCTGTACGGGCTTGCCTTTCTCGCGCTCACGCTCGGGCTCTCGATGGCGCTCAGTACTGGCAGGCGTGTCACCACCGCCGCGTTCGGCGCCTACATCATACTCGTCCTCCTGTGGACCGACCTCGTGGATTTGCTTGTGCTCGTGCTCTGGCGGTTCGACGGGACGATCCTCACAGATCCGCCTGGCTGGGCGCAGTTTCTCGGGATGGCTTCGCCCTCGGAGTCGTACGCCCGTCTGGTGACGGCGCTTTTCGACTCGGATATCGGCGCAGTGTACGTCGGTTCCGACAGGCCATGGCTCCTCGAACCGTGGCTTGCTGTACTGGTCTTGCTCGGCTGGATCGCTCTCTCGATTGGCATCGGATACGACCGCTTCAGACGGGTCGAACTGTAGGCCGGCGCTGAAAACTGCACACGAACGAAACTGCGGGCGACCGGTGGCACCGTGGCCCGACGGGGCGTCTAATATAACAGACGAGCTATATTTTTTCATATATGTCGCTCCAACTAATTGTTTTCCCAAATATAACGACTCTGTCAGCACATACGAGAGATAATCTTCGATTAACGTACCCCTCCGGGGTCGGTAATTGATTTTCACCGAGTTCGTCGCGGGCGGATTCGAACCGGTCAGGATTGCCGTCGTCCGGTTCGAGAAGAATACACTCGGACTGCCAACGGTCCTCAATGTCGGGGACTGACGTGTCTCGAACGGGTTGAGAAATAGATACGCACAAAGATTATACGATCGCTGTGAATAGGGCCGGACAGAACTCGATGTTATCACGTCGACGATACCTCACAGCTATCGGAAC
>JAQCMX010000262.1 GCA_028274885.1 Haloarculaceae archaeon | reverse complement strand
TTGTAGCCTTCGCCGTAATTCATCCGCAGTGGGAACGTCTCGTGTTTGTACGCCGTAGTATTCAAAAGGCAGACATCGACCGGGGTATCCGTGGTTTTTTGCCTGTCACAGCTGTCCCGATCGAAGCGTACTTCACTGATCCAGACGGGGTGATACGCCGCAGTCTGTCCGGGGGACCTCAACTCTGAAACTCCTCCGTTCTGTGTTATCCGGTTGAATAATGTCCCCGCCGATGCCCGTCAGGATCAAATATGCACGTGCGATATCGAGGGTACTCCCGTGTTTGAGGGCTGTCTCCTCGCCCCTCGTGATGAGTTCGGCGTCACCTTCCGACAGCAACGGGCCGGGGCCCGAGATATCGAGTCGGACGTATCTGTCCCGAACCCTAGCGGTGACGTTGATTGCTGTTTCGTCGGTGTACTCCTCCATGTGGCTCAGCAGCCAGGAGAGCGCATTGATCACCCGACCCGGCACACAGGCCTCGTGAGTTTCCTCAGGTGTCTCCGGCTCCGAAACTTCTGTTTCCTCGACGGATATACCGTCGAGAAGTTCCGAGACGGTGGTTGAGGCTGTCTCGTCTGCCTTCACGACATCCCGTACCTGGCTGGCGTGTTTGCTCAATTGGTTTAGTTCCTCGCTTGCAGCAACGATCCGTTCGCCACTCTCCTGTGGAGTGATATCCACACGCTCTGACCCGTCTGCTAACATCCCTGCGTGTCCCTGGATGATCGACAACTTATTGCGCAGATTGTGTCGCAGGAATCGATGGAGGACATCGAGATGCTGACTCTGTCGCTTCCGGGTGGTAATGTCGACCGCAGAGCCAATGACGCCGGTGATTTCACCGTCCTCGTACAGCGGACGGGCGTAGAGTTCGACGTTTACCCGCGAGCCGTCCTTCGCGCGGGTAACTGCTTCGTACCCCTCGAGAGTGCCGCCAGCTAACACTCGCTCGAGCAGGTCGTCGAGTTGGTCGTCATCGACAAGCAGCGGGTACCGGTCGCCGACGATCTCCGGTGACGTGTAGCCGAAGGTTTTCTCGGCGGCCTGGTTCCACAGCTGTACCCGACCGTGCGGATCGAGTACGGCAATGGGAAGCGGTGACGAGTCAAGCAGTGTGTTCAGCCGAGTCGTTGCCGCTTCGAGCTGTTTTTCCCGATCGATCCGACCGCTGATGTCCCGAAAGACACCGAGTACGAGTGTCTGCTCGCCTGTCTGAATCCGCTGTGCGTTTATCTCGACCGGCTTCTGTACGCCGGACAGGGTTTCGATGTAGAGCGGACTTCCATCCTTGAGTCGCTCGACCTGTTTGTTTTCGAACCCTCTGTAGAACGCCTCCTCGTAGAGTTTCCCGTCACCGGCCGGATGCAACTGTAGATGATTGAGCCCCACTAAGCTCTCCGTCCGACAATCAAACAGTTCCCCCGCGGCCTCGTTGGCAGCAACGATCTCACCCGACGTGAACTCTGCAATAATGACGCTGTCGGGGATACTTTCGATAATCGTCGCCAGCGAAACTTCGGGGATTTCGGCCAACATGGATGGCGAATCGATTGTCTCCGACATTCGTGGTGACTCACTGTATAATATGAACTGATGTCAGTTATGCTCAACCCCAAATAGATTAGGTACTAGTGGTAGCTGGAGCGCCAGGGGTCACCTGCGAGGAAGTCGACCGGAAAAGCGCCGCTAAGCCAAACCTATTTATTCTATCCAGTAATTGTTCCACTGTGAGCGAAACAACTGACGACGCCGGACAGACAGTCGCAAAGCTTGACGATAGTGGGATCGCTCCCAGTGTGGTGGCCGCCGTCGGTTCCGTCGCCCTAGCACTGTATTTCTATTATGTCCGTGGCGACAAACAGCGCGGGCAGTTCGTTGGACTATGGCCAGCGACTATCCTTGGCCTCGCCGCATATCTAAAGATCGAAGAAATAAAGAAACTGGTCGAAGAGAGCGACAGCTGATACCGCCCGCTAACGGTTCTTTACCCGATCTTATCCCCCTGGTAACACGCCTTCGTACTGCAGCGATCACTCCGGCACCGCAACGAAGTACCTGGCCCGCTCACCACTCTCCAGTTCGAACTCAAGAACGAACCAGCTCTCTGAATCGAGGTTCGGGTTGTCGCCACCCTGCTCACTGACGAAATTCAACGTCACCTTCGTCTCCTGTCCCGCACCCGGGAGTTCGATTTCGTCGTTGAGTGGTGTTATCCTCTCCCGGAACACCAGCTGTGTGGCGGTTCCACCAGTCCCCGCCCCCGCGGTGATGTTTGCGTAGTTAGGTTCAGTATTGGGGTTGTTCTCAGCGGACTGATAAAAGCTGATGCGTGCATCTGTGAACGTATCCGTCTCGCCCGTGTTGTTGAACGTGAGCACGACATCACTCTTTCGCTGTAACCTTTCATCGACTAGTTTGATACTTCCAGGTCCTGCCTGATTGACTGCACCCGAACCGGAACCCGAGCCTGCCTGTTCCTCCTGAACGCGTTGCCCGCCCGCGGGTGCCTCGTTTATTCCCACCGGTGCGTACTCGAGTGTGTAGGTGCCGGTGAGCGTGAGCGTGAGGTTGCCGTTCGCGACAGTGACATCACTGGTGT
>JAQCMX010000255.1 GCA_028274885.1 Haloarculaceae archaeon | reverse complement strand
ATGGGCGCTGCAGGATTTGAACCCGCGACAGCTTGGTCCGAAGCCAAGTACTCTGTCCAAACTGAGCTAAGCGCCCGTGGCAGTGACAAACCGACCTCAGGATAAAAGTTCCCCGATTTGAGGCGGGGTACGGTTTTTATAACACAAAGTAATTTATATCCTCCCTGCCTGGATATAAACAGAGGGTTGGGACAGTGCCGACCCAGCAAGACACCAATGTACGATCTTGGGCCGGACTATCAAAACGCGACAGTCGACTCCGGAACGAACATCCTCGTTTCGGGACCCCCGTTGAGCGGAAAGCGCCGAATCGCATTCAAAGCACTTATGTACGGAGCGGAAAACGGAGAGGGGACAGTCATCGTAACGACGCGAGACAGTGCTGATCGCGTTCTCTCGGATTTCGAGGCACTGCTGCCCGAACTGGAACAGACAAACGTGGGTATCGTCGACTGCGTCACCCAGCACCAGGGGCGGTCGGCTTCCGACACGGACCTGATAAAATACGCATCGTCGCCGACTGATATGACCGGCATGGGGATCAAATTCTCCGAGTTCGTAGAGGAGTTTTACACGGAACGTGATATCAAAAACAATCGGGTCGCGGTGGATTCACTATCGACACTGTTGATGTACCAGGATCTGCAGACAGTGTTTCGTTTCATACACGTACTCACCAGCAGAATAGAGGATGCGGAGGCGATTGGGATCCACATCATGGACTCGACTGCCCACGACGTCGAGACGATGAACACGCTCAAACAACTGTTCGATGGTATCGTCGAGGTGGATGCAGAAAATACAGTTTCGGTACAACTTCCGGGTGCAGTGGGGTGAGGAAAGTACTCTCGGCACCGTTGTCTCACCTGCTCTTGCCGTCCGAGCGTCTCCGCCGTAGGCTTTTATAAGCCGATCTCTTAAAGCGTCGTATGCCGATCCAAGCCGATGCGAAAATGGAGCGCGTACTTGATGACGAAGCGATAGCAGTCGTTGGGTGTTCCACGTCTCCGGGCAAGGCGGCACACGACATCCCAAAGTATCTGCTGGATCACGAGTACGAGGTGATCCCGATAAATCCCTTCGCCGAAGAGGTTCTGGGGCGGAGGGCCTACGACTCGCTCGGTGACGTCCCAGGTACGGTCGACGTTGTCAACGTCTTTCGCCCGAGCGAGGAGGTTCCGGGAATCGTCGACGAAACGCTCGAACTGGCGGATGTCCAGGCCATCTGGTTACAACTGGGCATCAGCCACGACGAAGCCGCCAACCGGGCCGAGGCGGCTGGACTCGCGGTCGTACAGGACAAGTGTATCAAGATCGAGCACCGACGGTTGTGCTGAACCGTCGCTCGGGATCCTGAACTGTCGCGGTCGACAACCCTCTCGTAACCCGTGACCAGTTCGTATGGTCGCACTCGGACAGAAGACCGGATTTCACCGTGCCAGCCGTCGCAGGGACGACCGACGGACTCTCAGATCACACAGCGTCACCCAGGCTCTCTTTCCGGGAAAGGAACTACTATATTAGACGCGTCTAAAATACCCTGGTGGATGGACCGCCGCTCGCAGGTATATAATAGATGGCTGATATACTGACAGTTATATTCGTCGCTGCAGGGGCCCAACTGGCGGTGCTGCCCGGTGAGAAGGTCCAACTCATAATCGCCAGTCTCTCCACCCGGTACCACCCCATCCTGGTGGTCTCCGCAGCAGGGACGGCCTTTGCTGGCTGGACAGTACTCGAAATTCAGTTCGGCAATGCGATTCAAAACGCGATTCCGGGCCTCTATCTCGATCTCATTACCGCCGGCATGTTCGGGGTGTTTGCGCTGTTGCTCTGGCGTAGTGTCCCGGAGCGGAGGGCAGATTCAGAAAAGCGTGAAGCCAAAGCGTTCACTGAAACCGGTGACCTGGATGTTTCGCTGTTTGGCAGGAAGATCCCGAACAGGTTTGGCGGATTTCTCCCAATCTTTGTGCTGATGGCCGCAGGCGAGTTCGGTGACAAAACACAGCTGATTACGATTACACTCGCTGGCCGCTTCGGTGCACACCCCGGGATCTGGATCGGTGAGATGATCGTAATCGTTCCTGTGAGCCTCGCAAATGCGTACTTTTTCCACACGTTTGCCCACCGTTTTAATAGACGGAAGGCATATATAACGGGGGCTGTGATCTTCGCGTTTTTCGCCATAGATACCCTGCTCGCAGTGGGAACGGGTCTGTCCGTGTGGGAGAGTGTCGTCGATACAATATCCGGAATCGTTCGGTCGGTCCTCGGGTGAGTCGGCTCTGTGGCGGTATGGCCGCCCTGTTGATGTGGGCGTGCTGCTTGGAAACGTGTACGTATAGACACGGAGAGCCAGCACCTTTTTGCTTTAGAGCTTTTTAGTATGTGTATGCTCAGCCCGCAGATGGAGGATTATCTGAAGGCGATTTACGGGGTCAAACAGCGGGAGGGCGAGCCAGTTTCGACCTCGAGTGTTGCAGAGATACTCGATGTCACACCGCCGACCGTGACGAGTATGATGAAAACACTGGCAGACCGCGGGCTGGTCGAACGTGAAAAGTACAGCGGTGTGGAGCTAACGCGGGAGGGCGAGACGGTCGCACTGGAGGTACTCCGGCATCATAGACTCATCGAGACGTACCTCGCAGAGCGACTCGACTACGACTGGTCAGAGGTCCACGACGAGGCCGACAGACTCGAACACCACATAAGCGAAGAGTTCGAACGCCGCGTCGCTGACGTGCTCGACGACCCAGAGGTCGATCCGCATGGTGATCCGATCCCGACAGACGCGCTCGAACCAGTATCGGACGAGGACGAGACACTGCTGAAATACGAGGAAGGACAAACCGTGCGGGTAAAGCGCGTCCGGGACCGCGACCCGGAGGAGTTGGCGTATCTCGAGTCTGCCGGAATCACCCCAGACACCGATCTGACAATCGAGGAGATTGCCCCGATCGGAATGATACGGCTCTCGCTCGAGAGCGGCGAGACAGTGTCTATCCCCGACCAGGTGGCCAGCGCGATCAGGGTCCGGTCGGAAGAGGAACCCGTCTCGGCGTGAGCAAAGCCACGACCGGACGTTCGGGGAAACAGACGTTCACAATCACTTTATCCGTGAGACCACTAACTTTCATATGGCAGGCACGAGACTGGAATCGCTTGCGGGTTCACTGACCGCAATCACACTCACCCGGATCATTCGTCGGTACATCATCTCAATGGTTCTGTTTGCTGGCGTCGTGACAGGCGGCGTCGTCTTTGTCGTTCTCGACAGTGCGGAGGTTCCCACCGCACCTGCTGTCGTCGGTGCTGTATTTGGAGCTGTGGGTGTGGTTGTCGTCCTGTTTCGGTTCGTGGTGCTCCCGGTGGCTGTCAGAATCGATGGAGCCAACGACCTACCGGAGGACGACCCGTAAGAATGTCAACCGGTGAGTAGGTTCAGTTGCTAAATAAGACGGTCGGTGAGACCGCGACCCACAGGACTGGGGTGAAATCACGCCGGTGACCGCGTAGTGGGTCAGCACAACGCAGGGGAATAACGAAATCGTTTTCGCGTGGGGGCCCGCAGCAGTATACAACGAGTCATTATCATGGACATCCGGTACTGTAGGCTATACAGGGGGTATCAAAACGGTGTCGGATAACAGTATTCTCGTTCCCGTCTCGGAGTCCACGACGCTCCGACAGACGGTCGAGTACGCGACACGGCTCGCACCGGCAGAGGACGGGCCGGGACGTGTCCGTTTTATCTACCTTCACCCACCGGAAGCAGCGGGTGATCGACAGCAAGCCGACTCCTCCGGAGACGGTGAACCGACCAATGGGGACACCCCGGAGTTGCTGAACAGGGTATGCGTGTGGGCGAGAGAGGACAGTGACGAGCTGAGCGAGTCGATAACCATCGAGACGAGCCAGATCGGTCGGGACCAGTATCTGTTCGGGCCCGAGGATATCGCGGAGGCGCTCGATGCCGAGACGGAAGAACACGGAATCGGGCGCATTGTTCTCGATCCGGAGTACGACCCCGGGATTGGGGTACCGTCTCTCCGGCCGCTACAGGTCGAGTTGCGTCGTGTCTGTGACGTTGATGTCGAGGAGGCGCCAGTAACTGCTCCGGCCCGCCGATCACCAATTGAATTTGGTGGAACCGCACTCCAAACCGGGGCCATCTTCGGGGTCTCGTTTCTGTTCTACCAGACCCTTGCCGGGACCTTCGAACTGTTCGACCTCGTTACCGGTACCGTTTCGGCAACCATGGTGGCCGTTGGGCTCTCACAGATCACCCTCAGCCGCAATCCAACCGCAGGTTCGATCTTCACACTGCTCCGGGCCCTGGTATATCTGCCGTACCTGCTCTGGGAGATAGTCAAGACAAACGTCCAGGTGTCGGCCGCGATTCTCCATCCGCGGCTACCGATCGATCCCAGGATGACACGAATTACGCCGATGGTATGGGGCGGACTGCCACTGACGATACTCGCAAACAGTATCACGCTCACGCCGGGGACGATGACGGTGAGAGTCGAGGGTCGGTCACTGAAGGTCCACACGCTGCTTCCCGCGTCGCGGGATGGACTGTTCGATGGCGGGCTGGAGCGTGGGGTCCGGTTTGTCTTTTTTGGCCGCTCTGCGATGCGAATCCCCTCGCTGCGCGAGCGACGGAGCTACGAAATCCTGAACCCTGCCACTGACGGGATCGAGGAGAGCAGCTCCCCGGAGAACAGGCAGCCCCAGGGAGGTGCTGGAGAGTGAGCACTGTTTTCCCCGAAACGGGCGATCTTGTGACCGACGTGTTCCTCGTCGGCGCAGCCCTGTTCGTGTTGCTGGCAGTCGCATTGCTGTACCGGGCTGTAAAGGGTCCGTCCACGCAGGACCGGGTGCTTGCGGTCAATGTCCTCGGGACGAACACCGTCGTCGTGCTTGCCTTTCTCGGGGTGGGACTGGGCGAGTCCTCGCTGCTCGACATCGCACTCGTCTACGCGCTTTTGAACTTCCTGATGGCGGTGGCTATCTCCAAATTCACCGTCGAACGGGGGGGTGTACTGTGATCGAAGCGATCCGGACCGCCCTCATCGTTGGCTGTGTTCTTGCAGCACTGTTTTTTACACTTGTCTCGACAGCCGGCGTTCTCCGTCTTCCGGATATTTACACCCGTGCGCACACGGCCTCACAGGCGGACACGCTCGGGGCTGGCTTCGGGCTCGCCGCCGTTGCGCTCTCGCTGGGGTGGGAAACGGCGACGGTGAAGACGGTCCTTCTCTTATTTTTTATCTTTATCACCAATCCGACTGCTGCACACGCCATCTCGCGGGCAGCGGACGAACAGGGGATCGAACCCTGGCGACCGGACGACGACAGGTCGGATCTGCGGCTTTACCGAGACTCACAGGAGAACGGGCATATCGCCGACGGAGGCATATCCGCCGACACAGCGGGCGACGAGGAGCGCCAGCCCCCTGAGGACGGAGGCACAAACCGATGATCTCCGTGGTCGAAATCGGACTGTTCGTGTTCGTCGTGACGACAGCACTCGCCACCGTACTCCTACGGGATGTCCTGGCCGCGGTCGTCGTATTTGCTGCGTACAGCCTTGGGATGGCGATTTTCTATGCGTTCCTGCTTGCCCCCGACGTCGCAATGACAGAAGCAGCGATCGGGGCGGGTGTAACGACGCTACTGATGTTGCTCACGCTGGCACGGACGGTACATAAAAACAAAGGTCGGTTCTGGCAACGACCGAACGTGCCGGGACTGGTCGTCATGGGTGCGTTGCTCGTCGTGTTACTCGCGACCGTCGGCGAGTTCCCGGAGGTGGGTGCTGCGAGCCAGGAAGCCCTGGCGTGGTGGAATCCGGCCGTGACACAACATTACATCGAGAACGCATACGACCAGACGGGTGTGACGAATGCGGTTACGGCGGTGCTGGCCGGCTACCGTGGCTTCGATACCTTTGGCGAGGCGACAGTGGTGTTTGCCGCCGGGATCGCTATTCTCATCGTACTGAACCGGGAGGTGTTTACCGGTGAGTAGCGCCGACCAGTCGGCCTACGTCGAAAGCGCGGTCATCATGACCACCGTCCGCATCGTCTCGCCGTTCTCGCTCACCTACGGGCTCTTTCTTCTCTTTCATGGCGCGGATTCACCCGGGGGAAGCTTCCAGGGCGGGGCGATCATCGGGGCGACGATCCTTATGATCGCCTTTGCGTTTGGGATCGATGCGACCCGGGACTGGCTGCAAAACCGGATTGTGGTTGCGCTGTCGGCCGGCGGGGTGGTGATGTTTGCCATCGTCGGTCTCGTCCCGCTCGCCTTTGGCGGAAGTTTCCTCGAACACTCGTTTTTCCACGACGAGTGGGGGATCAAGACGAAGTGGGGGCTCGAGGCGATCGAAGTCGCCGGCGTCGGACCGATCGTCGCCGGGATCGTCGTGGGGCTGTTTTTTCTTATCGCTGCCGGATCGAAGCCGACCGACTCAGGGGCAGGGGCGGTGGATGACGATGATTGACCTGCTTGCGACCCGGTACGCGTACGTTCTCTTTGCCGTGTTGCTGGTGCTTGGTCTGTATATGATCGTTGCCAGCCCCAACCTGGTCAAGAAGGTGATCGGGCTGAACATCTTCCAGACCGCAATCTTCCTCTTTTTCGTGACGACTGCATACGTCACGGACGTGGACGGGGAGAGCGCTCAGGCACCGGTCATTCCAAAGGACGCACAGATGTACGACCCATACGCCAGCCCGCTCCCGCAGGTCATCGTGCTTACCGCTATCGTCGTCGGGATCGCCCTGACGGCGGTTGCGCTGGCGCTCATCGTCCGGATCTACTCCGAGTACGGGACACTCGACGAGGACACGCTCAGGGAGGTACGGTCCAATGAGTGAACCAATCCCGGCGGTACTGATTGTCCTCCCGATCGTCGCAGCAACGGTACCGCTCGCGGCTGGATTGGTCCGCGACCGTGTCGGGTGGGCGATCGCAACACTCGTGTTGACTGCCGAAGCAGCACTCGCAACGGTACTCGCGTACAGAATCTACGTCGATGGGGAACGGGTCGTCCACGTCCTCGGCGGCAGCGAGTTCGGCCGGCAGGAGGTCGAGTTCGGTGGCGTGACCTCCGAGTTTATCGTCGGCATCGAACTCGTCGGGGACGCACTGTCCGGTCTCGTCGTGCTCCTGATTGCGTTCGTGTCCCTCGGGGTGCTGGCGTTTACCCGGCAGGGCGGACCCCGTAGTAACGCGTTCTACAGCGGCTACCTCCTGCTTGCCGGTGGGTTGATGGGTGTGCCACTCACCGGCGACCTGTTCAACATGTTCGTGTTTCTCGAAATCGTTGGCCTCACCACCTACGCGCTGGTCGCAAGCAGTGATCGCCCGGAGGCGGCCGTGGCGGCACTGAAGTATCTCGTCATCGGAACCACCGGCGCCTCGCTGTATCTGATCGGCGTTGGCTACCTGTTCGTTCGGACGGGAACGCTCAATATGGTCGACGTCTCCCGGTCGCTCGCCGGCGAACCTGGCTGGATAGCGGGATCGATGTACGGGGACCCCCTCGTGGCTGCCGGCTTCGGGTTCGTGGTGGTCGGGCTGGCGACCAAAGCCGCGATCTATCCACTCCACACGTGGCAACCGGACGCCTACGCCGAGGCCCCCGACGGGGTGACCGTCTACATCTCCGCGCTGGTCTCGACGGTGGGCGCATACGCGCTCGCACGGGTGACATGGTTCGTCTTCACGCCGGAGTTTTTCGTTGTAAACACACTCGTCATCGAAGCCGTACTCGTCCTGGCTGGGGGAAGTGTCCTCGCCGGCAGCGTCCTCGCAGCGTCACAGCGTCGCGTCAAGCGTATGTTCGCCTACTCGTCTGTGGCACAGTTTGGATTGATAGTCCTCGCCATCGGGGTTGCGGTCCACCCAGCCGCAAGCGAACAGGCGACGCGGTTTGCCGTCTACGGGACCGTGATCCATCTGCTCGGCCACGCCGTTATCAAAGGTGGGCTCTTTGCCACCGTGGGCTCGATCGCAGAAGGCACCGACGCCAGGATGGTACGGGAGTATGCCGGGCTGGCACGACAGCGTCCGTTCCTCTCGGGGGCGTTTGCGGTCCTCGGATTCGCCCTCGTCGGGGTTCCACCGACCATTGGATTCGTCGGCAAGTGGTACATCGGTCTCAGTGCCGTCGAGAGTCGGCTCTGGCCGGTTGTCGCCGTCGTGGTTATAAGTACCGTCCTGTCGCTGCTTTATATGGCCCGCCTGCTCGAAAACCTCTACTTCGATACGTCGACGGTCACGACCGACGCGCCTGGAAGCCAGTCAACAGACGTTGCGGCTGACGGGGGCGGGGCCAACGGGGCTGAAGTTGATGCGGACATGACCCCCAGGAAGGCAGCGGTCGGGACACGCCCGCCGTACGGGATGATCGGGCTGGCGCTGGTTGCTGCGATTGCTGTGGTGGGACTCGGCTTTGTCGGGGCGGATCTGACGACAGCACTGGATCCGGTGGTCGAGGCGGTCATTGAGTCCTCGCCGGAGGTGACACCATGACAGCAACCGTCGTTTCGGATCCCAGACCGATCGCAGCTGTCCTCGTTTCGGCGCTCGCGATCGTACTGATCATCGCCTCCCACCGCCGTCCCAACGTCCGGGAGGGCTGGTCGGTACTCGCCGCTGTCACCAAGTTCGGCATCATCGCGAGTATGCTCCCGGGTGCTCTCGATGGCACGGAGTACCGGTGGTCGTTTGGCGAGTTCGTCTTCAATATCGAGTTCGCGCTCCGTGCCGACCCGCTTGGGATGCTGTTTGCGACCCTTGCCAGTCTTCTCTGGGTGTTTACCGCCTTCTACGCTGCGGGGTACATGCGCGGGCTCGGCGAGCACTCCCAGACCCGGTTTTTTGCCGCCTTCGCGGCGAGTCTCTCGACGGCGGTCGGCATCGCCTTCGCCGAGAATCTGGTAACGCTTTTTCTCTTCTACGAGTTGCTGTCGGTCGCGACCTACCCGCTTGTCGCCCACGATGAGACCAGAGAGGCCCGGGCTGCCGGCCGGAAATACCTCGCGTACACCTTCTTTGGGGGTGGTGTACTGGTGCTTGCCGGGACTGCACTCGTGTTCGTCCTCACAGATACGACCACCTTCGGCGAAACGGCGGCGGGGCTGGCGGCGGCGGATCCAACGCTGGCTCGGGCCGCCTTTGCACTTCTCGGTGCAGGATTCGGGGTGAAAGCAGCGATCATGCCGACACACTCCTGGCTCCCGGACGCGATGGTCGCGCCGACACCGGTCTCCGGCCTGCTCCACGCGGTTGCGGTCGTCAAAAGCGGCGTGTTCGGCATCGCACGCCTCGTACTCGAGGTGTTCGGGCCCGACCTCGTCAGCGATCTCGGCGTGGGGGTGATACTGGCGGCCGTCGCCGCGTTTACCCTCACCGTGGCAAGCGTCATTGCGCTCCGTCAGGACCGTCTCAAACGCAGACTCGCGTACTCGACAGTGAGCCAACTCTCCTACATCGTTCTCGGGCTAGGGGTGCTCGGCCCGACGGCAACGACCGGTGCCCTGTTACACATCCCCGCCCATGCGTTTATGAAACTCACCCTGTTTTTCTGTGCCGGAATCATCCACGTCGAGACGCACACAGATTACATAAGTGAGATGGACGGCATCGGCAAGCGTATGCCGCTGACGATGGCCGCATTCGCGGTCGCATCCGCGGGGATGGCAGGGATCCCACTCGTTGCGGGGTTTGTCAGCAAGTGGTTCCTGCTCACCGGGTCGGTGGAGGCTGGTCAGTCGGTATTTGCCGTCGTCTTGCTCGTCTCGGGCGTGCTCAACATCGCCTATTTTTGGCCGATCGTCTACGGGGCCTTTTTCGAAACCCACGACACAGCTGACTCGAAGCCACTGGTCGAAGGGAGACTCGGCGGCGACACAGGAGCCACCATGCCGTCCGAAGCGGAACCCCCAACGTCGGTGCCCACCCCTGATGGTGGTGCGGCCGGAACAGAGAGCGAAACAGGGCGGACGGATAGCGAAGGCAGCCGGGATCGAGACGGGAAAATCCACGACACACACGAGGAGGGGTCACACCACGGTGGCCCCGGTCCGGGCGGCTGGGAGTCCGCCGGATGGCGAGGTGAGGAGGGGACCTGGCTGATGCTCGGGCCGATCCTCGCCATCGTCGCTGGCTCGATTGTCCTCGGGGTGGTCCCCTACGAAGCGGTCTTTCTCGAACTCATCCAGGTCGTCGTCGAGGGGGCAACAGCATGATACACGAGGTTACCCACCCCGCGATACTGGTCCTGATCGCGGCAGGACTGATGGGAGTGTTGCCCCGCCGGATCGGCCACGTGCTGGGCGTTCTCGGGACCGGGGCCGCCGTCGTGATCGCATGGACTGTCCCCGCCGGCAGCTATCTAGACGTGACACTGTTTGGTACCTTCGACGCTGTTCTCTACTCTGTCGATGATTTCTCGCGGCTAATGGGGTTGATATTCGGCTTTATCGGTGCCGTTGCGGTCGTGTACTCCTATGCGAGCGAGGCCGAAGGCACACAGACCGCCTTTGCTCTGGCCTACGTCGGAACGAGTCTCGGGGCTGTCTATGCCGGCGACTGGCTGACACTCATTTTCTTCTGGGAACTGATGGCCGTTGCCAGTACCTTACTCGTCTGGCACTACGGCGGGGTAGCGGTCCGGGCTGGCTTCCGGTACGCGGTGCTCCACGGGATCGGCGGGAGTCTGCTGCTGGCGGCCATTGCGTGGCACTTCGCCGAGGTCGGATCGGTGGCGTTTGACGCCCACCCAGGCATCGTGAGTGGGGTCCCCGCAGCACTTGCGGCGGTCGGAATCGGCGTCAACGTCGGCTTCGTGGGCCTGCACGCCTGGCTCCCCGACACATACCCCCGGCCACACATCGCGGCGAGTGTCTTTCTCTGTGTCTATACGACAAAGACCGGCGTCTACGGTATGTTCCGTGCGTTCCCGAACGGGCATCTCTGGATCGCGTACATGGGCGGTGCGATGGCCGTGTTCGGTGCGTTCGCCGCCCTGCTCCAGTCGGATATGCGTCGGCTTCTTTCCTACCACATCCAGTCACAGGTCGGATACATGATCGCCGGGGTTGGCCTCGGCGGGGCCACGATAGGGTACGGTGGCTCCCAGTACTACTACGACGCGCTCGCGACCGCAGGTGCGTTCGGGCACATCTTCAACCACATTCTCTACAAGGCCTTGCTGTTTATGACCGTGGGGGTCATCATCTACCGAACCGGCAAGGAGAGTCTCGACGATCTCGGTGGACTCGGCGTCCACATGCCGATCACGGCGATCACCTTCGGGATCGCTGCGCTCTCGATCGCCGGTTTCCCCGGGTTCAACGGCTTCGTCTCCAAGGGCATGATCATCGGCGCGGCTAATAAAAAGGAACTGGAAGCTCTCTGGTATCTCCTGTTACTGGGGGGTGTGGGAACATTTCTCTCGTTTATCAAGCTCGGATACTTCGCGTTCATCGAGGGGAGCTACGGTGGGATGGTTCGGGACGCAAACAGGGGGCAAAGCGTCGCACTGGTCTCCGTCGCAGGGCTGTGTGTGCTGTTTGGACTCGTTCCGGATCTCCTGTTCGAACTGTTACCGTTCCAGGGCCAGTACGAATACACGACCTACACGATCCCACATATCGGCGAAGGGCTGGCACTTTTTGCCATCGGGCTCGTCGGGTTCGCGATCCTCCGTGGACCGCTTCACCACATCGGTCTCGTGCCCGATGTCGACTACGCCTACAACCGCGTGTTCTTCTACGGTGGCAGGGTACTCGTCGTCGCCGCGACGGAACTGTACGCAGCGATCGACCGGGCCGGGATCAGACTGGTTCGGTCAGCGTACTGGACCGGTCGGAATCCGGCGGCGGCGACACAGGCCGCGGCAGGCTGGTTGCCAGGCGGGATCCGTCCGGAGATCGGAACGGACCCCGACTCCGAGTCGACCGGCCACCCTACACGGAACGAACCGTCACGACTGTTTCTTCGGGCGGGGATCGGGACGACGATACTGATCCTGTCGCTCGTGTTGACGCTGTTACTCCTGTTTGCAGTGTAATTCCTGGCCAAACGCCGTCGTCTCGCCCCGTCACGGTCTTACGGCCTCCCAGCGTCACCGACAGGCGGCGATATCGACGGGACGATCAAGCAGCGTTTCGACGTGAGTGTCGTCGATCCGGTAACCGTCGAGACGACCATCACGAACGAGGTGCCGGCCGTGACGGGACGGGATGTCGTCATCGAATTCGCGGTGACAGCCAACGACGCGGCCGGCGGTGACGTGCCGTGGACAATCGACCGCATCGCCCCGGGCAAAACGTCGAAGGAACCTCTCTCAAACAGTCAGGCAGACACGCTGAGACGGACGATCCAACAGACCCAATCCAGTCCGACCGGGAGTGACAGCCTCGATTAGTCTGCCACCCGACTGTCGGTACGATGTGCGTCTAAGATACTGATGGCGGGCGAAGACTGGTTGGCCAGGAGAGCGCGTTTTCTGGACGGGCAACGATTGAATATTTCGAGCATACGACCGAGGTGGATGCATCTCCACCGGAAATTGAAGTAAAGAGTCTGTCCTTGGTGACTATGCGTACAGATATACGGTATCGACTGAGATAAAAACAGCCTACTCCGTGTTTACCTCCCAAATAATGTAACGTGATCGCAGGACAGCAGTACCCTTGTCCGCGTAGTGAAACGCCTTGTTCCAGACAGGACCGCTACGGGACAATGGGTAGCAACGTGTCTTTAGGTGTCGTTTTGACTGACTTCGCGTCGGAGGGTTGCGAGTTTAGCCACGCGTTCGGCGTGGGCGTTGTGCTGGTGAATCGACTCGTCATTTGACTGTTTCATCATCACGATAGCATCGTCGGGGAGGTCGGGGAACTCCCTGACGACGCCTTCAGCCATCGCCCGCACGCAGTCCTCGACGAACTTGGCGTCACTGTGAGCCTCGTAGGTCATATGATCCTCGTCGGGACGCTTCGCGAGGTTGTAGATGCGTGCGCTCATCGAGTCGCGGGCCACGGTGATGAGATCGTTGAGATCGACCTCCGGTGCGCCTTCGCTTTCGATGGTCACGGTTGCGTGGCCCCGCTGGGAGTGGCCCGGCTGTGGGACCTCGTCGAGGAACTGTTCGATCACCCCTTCCTCGACATCGAGCCCCTGCAGCGTCTCGCGGGCCCGACTCTCGGACATCCCCTGCGAGCAGGGACAGACAGTCATGCCGGTGACACGGGTGCCGATCGTCTCGCGGGTTCCGTCCTCGGTCGCGGTCGCGGCCGCGATGATGTCGGACGTATTTTGTGTCTGCAGTCCGGATGATGGCGTCTCCTCACGTGTGATGTACTCGGCTTTCATCTCGACTTCGGCTTTGGTCGTGTAATCGTGTTTGTTGAGAAGTCGCTCGGCAACCGACCCACACACGTCCTCGATACGGTATGTCGGCTCGCTGACCGCCTCTTCGATTATCTCGTCGACGACCTGCATATTCCGGCTCATGTCCGCTCCCTTGCGCCAGGCGGGTAGATCAACGTAGACCTCGAATTCGGCCATCAGAATAATCGGGCATTTGTCCGCACGTGCGACTTTGACGAGTTTCTCGACACCGGTGACGCCAACGCGGTTGAGACCGACCGCGATATCCGGGCTGGACGCCTGTACATCCGGCAGTTGCTGGGTCATCGAAAAACGTTATGTGAGAATTGCCGTTATTGCTTACGATGTCGGTCCAGGGCGGTACCGCGTGTCACACGATCAGTGCTCGATCTCGATCGGGGTGGTCTGGAAGGCGCCCTCGTCAGCCGTGGGATCGTGCTGTTCGATGGCCGTCCGAACGATCTCGAACACACCCGCCTGGTTCCACCGGGCGGTGTTGAGGTGGAGATCGTAGAACTCCAGTTCGTCGGTATCGATATCGTAGTAGGACTGATACCGTCCTGCCTCACCCACCTCCCTGACAGCCATTTCGGCGGCGGTCTCGGTCCGATCGGCGATCCGTTCCTTGCGAACCTCTGCGGGCGCGTCGAGATAGATCCGCAGATCCGCGCGCTCGGCGGCGATCCAGCCGGCCAACCGGGACTCGAGGATGAACGGTTTGTTCGCGGTGCCCCACTCCTCGGCGACCTCGCGGAGATACCGGTCGAGTGCCCGGTCGATCTCGTCTGACCCCTGTGCCTTTGCCGACAACTGGGTGAGAGTCATACCCCGCTCCTCGGCGATATCTCGGAAGACGTCTCCGCCGGAGACGTATGGGCAGTCCATCGCGTCCGACAACAGAGTGCAAAGCGACGTCGCGCCACAGCCCGGCGGGCCGGAGACCGTGACGAACAGGTTCGTGTCAATCGTCGGAAAGACGCCTGATTTCGTGCTCATGTATCAAAGGGTCTTAGCTCAAAGAAAAGATGATTTTCGATCACAGGACGAGCCCCCAGCCCCGCTCCGGAGAGAATCAGAGTCTCGCCGACGATCCGACCGCAGTTTTACCGTCCCGACGTAGACACCTCGGGGACTGGTCATGCCGTGGCTATGGCGCCGGCGGTTCGGCGTCGTACGCGCCGAGGTCGGTGTAGAAGTTGTGAAGTCCGAACTTCAGCTTCCCGGGTTCGACGTCGATTATCTCTGTGCGTTCCTCGGGGGGAAAGGCGCCACGGACCGCATACTCGCGCATCTCCATCTCGGCGCGTTCGGTGTAGCGCGCGTCGACGAGCAGACGTGCCCCGAAATCCGTCGGCGAGCGAACGACCCGACCCAGAGCCTGCCGTGTCTTCCGGATCGTCGGGATCTCGACCGCGTAGCGCCACCCCGGACTGCCCGTCGCTTCGTCGCCGAACATCGCGTCGTAGGCGTCCTGTACCGCAGCCATGCGATCGTCAAGGTGTGGATACGGGACACCGACCACCACGACCGTCCGGGCGTCGTCACCGTCGTAGCTTACCCCCTCACCGAGCGTCCCCCACAGGGACGTACACATGATCGCGTTATTGTCACTCGCGAACTGCTCGCGAAGTTCGTGTGCCGGGGTCCCGGGCTCGTCGAGATACTTCCGGTCGGTCGAGATCCGGTCGTGATACCGGGCTGCCTCGCTGTAACTCGGAAAAAAGGCGAGCGTATTGCCCGGTGTGAGGCGAACGGCGTCCTCTATGACCCCGGTGATAGTCTCCTGGACGGCAGGATCGTCCCGGCGGCTTGCAAAAAGCGGCGGCGTATCCACCGCGTAGGTACGCCGGCGCCTTTCGGGGAACTGCGGGCCGTAAGCCATCGTCTCGGGATCGTCCAGGCCGAGAACGGTTTCGGTTACGTCGAAGGGGCGCAACGTCGCACTCATGAGGACGTTCGCATGGAGGCTGGCAAACAGCGAGCGCGTCACCTGTTCTGGAATGCACGTGTACAGTTCCGCCCGGCCGTAGCTGTCCCCGAGACCTCCGTCTGCACCGGGATCGCGGCGAACGCTCACCACCGGGTAGGTCCCCGCGTCACCGCTGTCCTCGAACCAGGACTCGACGAACCTGGCCGCCTGCAGCGTCTGGCAGTCCTGTCGGGTGCTCGTCTCGCCGTTCTTGTACGCCTCCTCGTATGCCGCGTCGAGATCCCGGCCGAGTTCGAGCGCCCGATCCAGTTCCACGTCGTAGCCAGGACCGGTATAGGCCTGGAGAAAGGCGAGGGTCAGGTCGTCCCGGCGGTCCGCGTTGTCGATCGCAAGATCGTGCCACTCCGCCTGGACGTGTTCGCGCCCGTCAGCGTCGAATGTCCCCTCGTAGATCTCCCGGAGCGAGTTGCGAAACGTCGAGAGGACGTTTTCGGCACTTTCGGCCCGTGGGTCACGCGCGTCGGCCACGGCCTCGGGCTGGGGTTGGTCGCCGGCCAGTTCGTCCAGCGCACCCGTCACGGTCGTCTCGGTGAGCGTCCGCCGGGCGTGGTCACGGGCCGCGGACTCCACGTTGTGGGCCTCGTCGAAGATCGCAATCACGTCCTCGGGATCGCGACCGAGCCACCGGAAAAACTGCTCGCGGATCGTCGGATCCAGCAGGTGGTGGTAGTTACAGACAACCAGATCGACACCCTCGACGCCTTCCTTGAGCAGTTCGTAGCCACACAACCCCTGCTCGTGGGCGAACGTGTAAATCTCGTCGGGTGTGCGGACATCGGCGTACAGCCAGGAAAAAAAGTCGGACGTATCCCCGGTGAGATTGCGGTAGTAATGATCGCAGGTCGCCCGGTCTGTAAACGCTGTGAGGTCCCCCTCGACAGCTTCGAGTTCGTCCATCACCGCACTCCGGGCCTCGGTCGCCCCCTCGTCACCGGCCTGGCTCTCGGCCAGGAGCGCGCGTTGCTCGCGTTCGAGTTCCGCGCGTTCCTGTTCGGTCTCGACCAACTCCTGGGTCGTCTCCCGGAGGGCTTGACATTCCTCGTAGCCCACGTCGATGTGACACATCGATGCCTTGCCCCGGAACACGACCGCCCGCAGGTCCTCGGTGGTGGTGATGGCGCTTGCCTCCCGCCGGAACTGGCGCATCTGCTGGTGGACGTCGGTGGTGATGATGACGGTCTTGTCGTGTTGTTCCGCGTACGCCAGTGCGGGCACGAGCGCGGCCAGTGTCTTGCCAGTCCCGGTTGCCCCCTCAAAGAGGATGTCGGATCCGTCGGCGAGGCCTGCCGAGATACGGCTCATCGCCTCGCGCTGGTGATCGTAGGGTTCGTCGTATGGGAAATACCGCAGGTACGACGGTTCGGACACGGTTCATTATAGTACGCTCACCAGTATAAACTGCTGCCCCGGAGCGAATGTGAAAGCGAACAGCCAACGAGAGCAGTGGGTGGACCACAACAACCCCGTACCGATCCGGTGGGCTGGACACACACTCCGGGACGGTACTCTGTTGAATCTGGGCCCAAAGAGCGTGTTCTGGGTGCGCTCCGCTCACGGGAACCGTCGTGGGAACCGTTCTCAGATGCCAACTTCCATTGCCCGTTCGACGACCGCCACACTGTACAGGTCCGCGAGGTCGTCGTGCTGGTCGGGGCGGTTCTCGTAGACGTCCTTGAAAAGTTTGACCGGCGTCATCATCGCTTGGTAGGTTGCTTCGTCCCACATGCGGTCGCTGCTGATTGCGACCTCAACGCCGTCGATGCGGACAGTCCCGGACTGGGTCATCGCGATTGCACCCTTACCGGCCTCCTTGGCGGCCTCGAACTCCTCCATCGAGTCGACGATGTCGTCCATGCTCGGGACGTAATCGAGCAGATCGAGCAGTTCCGCGCGCAGTTCGTCCTCCTCGAGGTGGAGTTCGTCCCCACCGACGGCGAGTTCGTAGGTGTCGCCCTGACTCTCGAGTTCGATCCGGTCACCCTCGTATACCTCGACACCATCCTCGGAGGTGAGTTCGACCTCGCGGCCGTCGGCATCGATGACCCAGTACCCGTCGGCAGGCGGGAGTGGTCCCTTGTTCGCCTCGACAACCTGGGTCGGGGTCAGCGACCAGATGCCGAGCATCCCCATCGCATTGTTGGCGGTCATGCGTTCGTGGTATCCCGCCACGTCGCGGATGTCGTCGAAAGGGCCGTCGACCGCGATGAGCCCCGCAGCACTGGCCGCGCGGGCGGTGTTGTGACGCAGTTCCTTCCACTCCGGGAGGCCACCTGTGGGGGTGATAGCCCGCTGATCTTTCGTATAGTCGACCTCGCCGTCGACGAGTAAGAACAGACGCTGGAGGTTGTTGTCCGCTTTTCCCATCTCGTCGCGTAGCTTCCCCATGGCGAGTTCCGCCGAACCGGATTCGATGATAACCGACATCGCAAGTGACCCCTCCTCGAGGCCGTACTCGTTTTCGACGATAGTAAAAAACTCGTCGGCCTTTTTCCAGTCGTCGACGTCGCCGACCTCCGGGATCACGAATCCGTCGATGTGCTCGATTGCACCGTTTTCGGGGTCAGCAATCTCCAGCATGTGCTGGAAGCCGTCGTACCGCGCCGAGGGGTCGTCGCGGTGCCAGACAACGCGTGGGTGGATCTCACCGGGAAACTCCGCCCCGCCCTCGGCCACGACTTCGGCTATGTTTCGCGCACCCTCGTCGCGCATGTTCGGGGCCGTGGCATCCTCGTTGTCGGGCACCCACACGTCCGGTGCCTGCATCCCGCGCAGCCCGATAGCACTCCGGAGTTTCTTTGCGGAGTCATCCTCACCCTGCTCTGCGGTCGGTGTCGTAAAGAACGTCCGAACGAACTTGCGCTCGTGTCGTCGCTCGTCGATTGCACTCATGAGTCATGCTGAGAAACTATCCGGCGTGGCTTAAACCTGACCGAATCGACTCAAGCACGGCCTGGAAAGGCAGAACTACTTTGCGCGGGACGGGCCCAGCGCTGGGCGATCAGGGCGGCTACGTTGCTTTTTTGTCGCACTCTGTCCTGGAGTTTTCGGCATCTGGGGGTCGGGGCCGTCGTTTTCGGGGCCGGGCCAGCCGTCCTGTTGCTCCGTTGTCCTCGTGGGCTTTGTGCCACTTACACTGCCGCCCACGAAGCGTTTGACTGCGCCGATCGCTCCGAGTTCGTCCCTTTTATCATGGGGGCTTGGTTTATAGCGTGAAGCAGGCGCAAAACCCGCGACTTCAGTCGTGGGATACGCGTCGTAAGCCTTATTCTTCAATCGCCAGTTACGATTCCTGTGCGCGGAAAACTGGCAGTTGAGTCGGTGTTTGCCACGGCGAAAGCCGAAATCAAACAAGTGAGCCGACTGCGCCGACCGACACAAAACAACGAGATACCTCGAAGCCCCACGCGGGGTACGAGTATCGGCTTCGTGGCGGAGCCAGTGCCGTCGGTCACAAAGCTTAGACTCCCAACCTTCAGGATTGACCTGCCCGGCCAACACCGGGTGGGAAGCCCACGACTTTAGTACGTCAGGGAAGCTTTTGTGCGACTGGAGCCGCTCGACCTAAGCATGGTTGGTCGGGAGAAGGAGCTTGTGCGGCATCTGAGTGAAGACGAACTGGAGCGATTGCTGACTGAAGCTGACGAGATTAAAGTGTACAAACGGCTTGT
>JAQCMX010000254.1 GCA_028274885.1 Haloarculaceae archaeon | reverse complement strand
ACAAGCCGTTTGTACACTTTAATCTCGTCAGCTTCAGTCAGCAATCGCTCCAGTTCGTCTTCACTCAGATGCCGCACAAGCTCCTTCTCCCGACCAACCATGCTTAGGTCGAGCGGCTCCAGTCGCACAAAAGCTTCCCTGACGTACTAGGCAGTTGCGAGGAAATGCGACACCTCTCAACACCCTGCTACAGCAGGTGAGACGGGTGTTGTCGGGCGGGGTGGAGCCGCCGACCCTCACGGACGCACCGGGCGTTCGGGTGTAAATTCCAGCCGACCCATCTCGGGAAGGTCGAGGGGAATTAAATTCGCCTGCGACGGCACGGCCCATTTTGGGACGTGCGGTCAAGACGGTGAAGCCGCGGGGCTTGTCCCTGCGGTACTTCACACAAAAGAGGACGCTCGTCGATTCAGGTCGGTTACGCGATCAGCTGTTCCTGTCCGCGCTCGGTCTTGATGCGACAGGGCGGGGTGATCTTGTTGTAGGCCCGCCGGTAGGCCTCCTTGACAGCGTCGGCCTGATCGACGTCACACCACGCGGTGAACAGCCGTTCGCCGGCCTGCATCCGGCAGGCCGTGCTGACGATCTTCCCGAAGGACTGGCGCATCCCGTCGGAAACACGGTCGGCCCCGGCACCGGTTGCCTGCTTGTTCTCCCGGAGCACCTGATGGGGGAACTTCCGGAGGATCATGGTGTAGTTGTTCTCCCCGAGTTCCTTGATTAAATGACGGTTTGCTGACAGCCGGGACGCCTCCAGCGAACCGTGGCGGATCTGGACGCTCTCCTCGACGACGAGCGAAATCTGCACCGGGTACTCGTCGGGTTCGGTGTGTTTGTCCCCCATCCTGTGTTGTGCGATCTTCGAACCAGGAATCCCCGTGATGTACTCCCGTCGCGTGTAAGCAGGCTTGTCGATGTCACGGTACATCGAAGCTGGCTTGTCTGACATGGTCTTAACGGAGAGAAAGCCTACAGCTCAGATAAAGCCTTTGAACCACTCACGCCAGCGTCCGGGTCGTCGGCCGGGACGGCGGCGGCACCGTCTCGGGGGCTGGTCCGACCACCGTCGGGGTCAGGGCGGAACCCGAATGGGTTCTCCGACAAGGGGCGATTCTCGTCACATGCGGTGTCGTGGTCATGATTACCGGCCACGGTCACCCGACCGCATCAGGTCGATCGCTGCCGACGTACGTGAATTCGACCACATAGACGACCAGCTCGGGATCCCACCCCCCGCTGATCCCCCGCCAGATATCACGGAACTCCTCGAGTGTGTACCCTCCCTCCGCCCGCGCGTCTACCTCGGTCATCTCGCCGAGTGGCTGTTGGTACACGTCATCGACGCGGATGTAACAGTCCGCCTCGTCGTGACTAACGAACAGTTCCGTCGCCGCGATATAGACGTTGCCGGGGACGGCCTGTCGGCGGTTCCAGTCTCGGCGCGTCGCTTTCTTCTCACCACTGCGAATCTGGTCAATATGTTCCGGTTTGAACAACATCAGCCGACCCTTCCCGTCGGTTTCCCAGAATGGCGTGTGATCCACCCGCAACTGTCGACAGAGAGGTCTACGTCCACGGCCCCATCACCCCGCGTCTGCAATCCGTTCTCTGTGTGTCCGGAGTTCGTCCTGCACGGTAGCCCAGTTCACGGGTGGATCGAACTCCGCCAGCACCCGGGCGAACGATTCGATTGTCTCACCGTGGGCTTCCCGCCAGGAGGGCCGGGAAACCTCGTCCAGGCGGCGGCCGACACCCGCGCGAAGAGTCTCTAGGTCCTCAAGCCGTGCGTCGATCCCGTCGGTCACGTTCGCGAGTCCCTCATGAGCGATCAGCTGTCGCAGGGCGTCGCGTTCGGTCCTGATATCCGCGAACAACAACCTCTGCATGTGGTGTTGGAGTGTCGCATCGGCCCACCGCAGAGCTGGGTCGACCTCGCCACCGTCGTCTGCGGGATCGGACAGGCCACCGGTGATCTCTATGAGTTCCTCGATCGCCGCCTCGGCGGCATCGATGTCCGTGTTCAGTTCGTCGACCCACTCGCTTGGGTCACACAGTTTGCGCTCGAAGGTTTCGATCTCTGCGAGAAGCAGATCGGCGTCCTCCTCAGCAGTCACGGCCCGGGAGCGCAACTCGCCGATCGCACCCGCAATCACGTAGAGATCCTCCCGGTCCCGTGCCCGCCTGACAAGCGACGAACGGTTCGACTCGAAGGTCTCAACGCGGTCTTCTAACGCCGACAGCTCCGCCTCGAACGTCTCCATGCGCGAGCGAACCGTCTCTGTGTCTGCAACCGGTTTGGCGGCCTCGCGGGCGTCTGACAGCGCCCCCCGCGCGGTTTCGATACGTGACTCCGGCGCCGTAATCACCTCCGAGAGATCTGCCAGCCCATCCGTGAGGGCCGCCCGCGTGATCGTACCGTCCTCGCTGATCTCGTCCAGAACTTCCCGTACCCTCTGTGGATCGCGGTCTCCCCTCGCCACAACCCGTTCCGTTGCGACCTCTACCGGGAGACCGATCAGCCCCCTCGTATCGTCTTCCTGAGACATACTGATGGATTGTCCGAACGGGGGATTATAGCTTGCGTTGGACATACCGAAACTACATATACATATATAATAATACGTTGTATACCTTTGCCACTATACTGTACATTCTACTTCAAACAGATAAATAGACAACTAAAGCCGTGCATATCAGTATTATAAATACTTTTTATCTGATCTGTAGTGGATCTGGGTGTGTTCTCATCAGCTATCTCCGCGTCGTTTTTTATCCCGAGTCTGTGGATTCCAGACCAGACGTTGGTATCTTTGACAGGCGAACCGTTCTTCGAGTACGAACATTCCGGAGAGACATTCCACGACCTCGGGAGTCAGCGCGTCGATAAGCTCCCTTCCGGTCGACTCTGATACCGATGACCCGAGACAGGTATCAGGGGCAACTCGACCGCCTCCGTTCGGATATCGTCTCGATGAGCAACCTCGTCGTCGAGCGCTACGAGACCGCGATGGAGGCGCTCGAAACCAAAGACGAGTCGCTGGCCCGGGAGGTCATCGACGGTGACCGGGAGATCAATGAGCGATATCTCGAACTGGAGGGTGACTGTATCGATCTGTTCGCCCTCCAACAGCCGGTCGCCGGTAATCTCCGGTTTGTCGCCTCGTCGTTCAAACTCCTCACCGATCTGGAACGGATCGGGGACCTGGCGAGCAACCTCGCCGGGTACGCCATCGCCGCCGAGCGCGACCGATACCCCGAAATCGATGTGATGTACATCGGGACAGAGGCCGGTGCGATGGTGACCGAGGGGGTGGCCGCATACGCAAACGACCGTCCAGAGCGCGCTCGCGAGGCTGCGGCGCGTGATGAAAAAGTCGACAAACTCTGTGCGGACGCCAGCGAAGTCGTCATCAGGAATCTGTTGCGAACGGACTACGGCGACGGGATGAGCGAAACGATGGAGGACGTATCGCGACTGTTGTTGACGATCCGCGACCTGGAACGCGTCGCCGACCACGCTGTCAATATCTGCGCCAGAACAGTGTACATGACCGACCACGACACGGAGTTACTCTACTAACAATGCAAGAAGAGTTCGAAAACGGAACCAATCCGATTGAACGTAAGGTACAGATCACAGGTGGGTCGACGTATACAGTTTCGATACCAAAATCCTGGGCCGATGCCCGCGGAATCGGTTCCGGATCGTCAGTGTATCTATACCCATTCGATGATCGACTTATCCTCGCCCAGACAAAGGGAAACAAACACAACTGGCGAGCAGATATAAACATCGAACATCTGAGTTCGGAGAAACTATCCCGACAGATTCAAGCCGCCTACGCAGCCGGTAGCGACGAGATCAACATCGAATCCGAGACACAGTTTTCGACGTCGGAACGTCACACCGCCAGCCAGGCGATCACCAGTCTCATTGGGATGCAGATAACCACCGAGGGTGAACACGAACTGACCGCGGAGAGTTTGCTCGATACAACCGAGATATCGCTAGACGGGACGATCGAACAGATCCGCCGTATTGCGCTGTCGATGCACGAAAATGCTGTCGACACAATGGTCACCGGCGAGAACAGGATGAGTCCGGAGCAGATCGCCTCCCGTGACGACGAAGTCGACCGGCTGTTCGCGCTCGTGAGCCGCCAGTTCTACCGCATTCTCACCGATATTCGGGAGGTACACGAGCTACAAACCGACCAGCGAAACGCGTTCACCCAGTTTCGAACCGCACGACAGCTCGAACGCATCGCTGATCACGCAGAACGCATCGCGGCTGTGGCCGACAAACAGGCCGAACCACCGACCACGGAGGTCGGCGCAGAATTCCGGACACTTGGAACCGACGCCCGCCGCGTCGTAAAAACAGCACTCGATGGCGATACCAGTAAAGCGATAGTACAGCGTGATGAGGTTGTCGAGCAACTGGACAAACTCGATAGTAAACTGTACAACGATCGAAAGGAGAGCGTGTATCTGTACGGCCGTGTCCTGGAGAGCATCCGTCGAACAGCCGAGTACGGCGGCAACATCGCCGAGATCGTCATGCTCTCCAATACGGTCGAGTGCTCGTAAGACCGAGACGTACGGGCGTGTTCGCGCCCGCGGGACGCGGGTGGTGTCCGTGGATCACAGTGGCTCTTTGCCGCTATAGCTCGACAGGTCGGTGTTTCGGCCCGCGAAGCGACCGGCAGTCTGAGCCCTGCCCAGGCTGATCGCGAAGGCCGTATCAACAATCCGACCGGATGCGTACCCGCGTTATCGCACGGAGACGGAGCGCAACTCGCCGGTGTAGGCGACCACCACCAGCACGATGCCGACGGCGATTGTCAGAAAGATCCCCACCGTCTGGACTGCGGCGGCGGTTGTGTCTTCGGTCGTCGTCCAAGGCGTCCCGACCAGGGAACCGACCCCCACGACTACCACGAATACGCCGAGGAGGACGCCGAGCAACTCCAACGTATCCTCGTGTTCGAACAATCCCATGTACAGACACCCGTCATTGCAGATAATAAATCGCGTGGTTTCGCTTCCGTGTATCACAGAGGACCGGCAACGGGGTCGGCAGGCCGACTGGGTGTTCCGGCGTCTCATGAGGCCACTGCTTCGCTGCAGGCTAACTGTCCCGGGGCGGATTCCCTGGCGTCGGGCGCCTGGCTACTCGACCGCCGGAAACTCGAGTATGACTGCGTTGCCGCGTGGCTCTCTTTGTTCGAACGTCATGCGGCCACCCACGGCTCTGACACTCCAGTAGGTGAGCCAGAGTCCCAGACCGCTTCCGTGGTTCAGGGAATCTTCCTGACCCTCCTCGAGCACCTTGCGTTCCATTTGGGGGATCGGTGGTCCGTTGTCTTCGACCCGAACTCTGACCTGTTTGTCCGTGGCTTCGACCCCCACCCGGACCCACGGACTGTCTGTATCGTTGTGTTCGATCGCATTCTCGATCAGGTTATCCACCGGAATACGGAGGAACTTCGCATCAGGCAGACCCAACCCGACCGAGTCCGGGACCGCACACTCGACGGTCACCTCCGGGTGTGCGTCGGTGAGATCCTCGACGAGGGTAGCCAGTTGTGTCTGGACGTCGATGTCGACCCGTGTACTCGCGGTAGGTGGCCCCATCTGGACCATCGTGTGTGTTTTTTCCGTCAACTCAATGAGATCCTCCGTAGCCTCACTGATGCGGTCGGCAGCCTCGGTGTGGTCAGCGGTGGCGGTTCCAGAGAGTTGGTCGGCCCAGACCTGGACGACGGTCATCTTGTTGCGGAGGTTGTGACGGAGGACCCGCTGGGC
>JAQCMX010000198.1 GCA_028274885.1 Haloarculaceae archaeon | reverse complement strand
GTTTGTCGGACCGGACCGAGAGGGGTTGGCCGCCCAGGTGATCGGCTGTTACCAGGGCCACGTGGGCGAAACACGGGGGAAGCTACAGGACGCGCTGACCGAGATCGAGCGCGACAGCGAGGATTTCAAACTGGTCAGGGGGTTTGCGAAACTGCTCGACCGCGAGGCGACAACCGAAACGCGGGCGCCGATCGATCCACTGCGGGCCCGTCGCGCTGCTTTTACCGCCGGTGAGGCGGTCGGTGTCGTCACCGAATCCGAACGCGAGGCGGCACTCGCACGTGCTGGACAGCGTCTCGACGCGACACAGGGGGCGGTTGCGGAGGCGCTGTACGCCGACCTCGAGCACCGCCAGGTCCTGACAGACGTCGAGATACCCTGGCGCCCTGCCGAACTGATCGAGCAGTACAACCTCTCGCTCGCCCAGACAGCGCTGTTTGACGCCACGGAAATCCGGGTTCGGACGGCCGATCCAAAGGCGGTTATCTCGGCGGTCAAACGTCTGCGCCTGCTCTACGAGATTCGGACCCTCCCCGCGAACAGAAAGCGGGACATCGCGGACGCGGACCGGGAGATCGTCGTGACAGGCCCGGACGCGCTTTTCCGTCACACCCGCCGGTACGGCACCCGCTTTGCTCGACTGTTGCGGACGGTCGCGAAGACGGGCGAGTGGCGGCTCGGGGCGACCATCGACGACCGCGGGACAGAGCGTGAGCTTGTTCTCGAGGGCGGCGACGTGACGGTGCCGGGCGTCGAACCCGTCACGACGGTCACCTACGACAGCAGCGTCGAGGCTGACTTTGCGGCCCGGTTCGGGTCACTCGATCTGGAGTGGGAACTGGTCCGCGAACCGGACGCGCTCGCGGCCGGAGAACACGTCGTAATCCCGGACTTTGCGTTCGACTGGCGACACGGCGACTTTCGTGTCTACTTCGAGATCATGGGCTTTTGGACCCCCGAGTACGTCGAGAAGAAACTGTCCAGACTCGCAGAAATCGACGACGAGACGCTGCTGGTCGCGGTCGACGAGAGCCTGGGCGTCGGCGAGGGCGTGGAGATCCGAGACCACCGTGCGATCCCCTACTCGGGAACGGTCCGGATCAAGGACGTTCGGGATGCGCTGCGGCGCTACGAGGACGACCTCGTCGCGGCGGCAGCAGCGGAACTGCCGGATGAACTACGCCCCGACGCGGACGTGATAGCTATCGCCTCGCTTGCCGAGGAGTACGGGGTCAGTGAGGGGGCTATCGACGACAAACCGGTCCCCGATCACGAGCGCGTCGGTCGGACACTTGTGCGTCCTGGGGTCCTCACTGCAATCGAGGCCGACATCGAGACAGGGATGATGCTGAAGGAGGCGGAGGCGGTTCTCTCGGAGTATGGCGTCGAAGAGGGAAGCGCGATGCTGTCGCGGCTGGGATACCGCGTGGCATGGGAGGGACTCGAGGGCGGGACGATCCGGAAGCAGGGGTCGGAGTGAGACACGTAGTCACGCGGTGAAACCGGCCCACGGATCCTGCCCGAGAAGGGGTTGCCGCGACGCTCACAGTTCCCGTCGCCGGCCTTTCGGGACCATCGAGCGGAGTTCGTCGTAGACGTACAGACCCACGCCGAGGGGTTCGGGTTCCCCGGCGACCTCGTGGGTGACGATCAGGTACCCCCAGTCGCCGTCCCAGGGCAGTTCCTGATCCGCCCCGGCGAGGAACACGGCAGCCTCGGGTGTCGCCAGTTCGATGCGGTTCCGGGTCGCGTCGTCGCCAAAGCGCTGGATCGCCTCGAGTGTCGGCTTCCAGTGCTCCTGTCGGGTTCGTACCGCAAGCATCCCCAGCGCTTCGATCCCGACGGGTGTCTCGAGGTCCCCGCGGCACACCCAGATTTTCCCGTCGCCGCGCTCCCAGAAGGTGTGTTCGGCGAAGACGCCGGGTTCGATTCCAAACCGCTCGTCCCACCACGCGAGGAGTTCCGCACGGGTCGGGCGACCGTCGACAGTGCGGTCGGTGGCCGTCGCCGGTAGTCGGTCGAATCTGTCGCTTTGGTTCCCCGGGGAAGCGTCGTCGGCCATCAGCCCGTCACCGCCAGTCTGGCACAGAAGAAGCCACCGGTGTCGTTGTGGTGGGGGTAGATGCGTTTGGCCCCCTGGACTGCGGGATCGAACTGCTTGCCGTGCCACGCCGTGACCCCGGAGGTGTGCTCCAGGGGCAGGTCGAACGGTTCGATGCGACATGGTTCCGCATCGAGGACGTGATCCAGTACGGCCTCGTTTTCCTCGGGTGCGAAGGTACAGGTGGAGTAGACGACTGTGCCACCCTCGCGCGTGGCCTGGACAGCCCGCCGGAGGGCGCCTTTCTGGACGCTCGCGATACCCTCGACGTGTTCTACCGTCCAGTCCTCGAGGACGTCCGGATTCTTGCGGACCGTCCCCTCACACGAGCAGGGTGCGTCGACGAGCGCGCGGTCGTACTCCGCCTGTGGGAAGGGTTTCAGCGAGTGAGTGCGCGCATCCTCGGCCGTGACGGCGACGTTTGTCACGCCCAGCCGTTCGGTGTTCGAGCGAAGCGCCGAGATGCGCCCGAGGTTGTTGTCTGTTGCGACCACCAGGCCGGTGTCACCGAGCAGCGCCGCGAGCTGTGTCGTCTTGCTGCCCGGGGCGGCACAGGCGTCCCAGATGCGCTCCCCAGGGTCCGGATCGAGCACCCGGGCCGGAACCGCCGACACCTCCTCTTGGCCGTGGAGCCAGCCGTGGACGTAGGGCCAGTTGGCCCCTGGCTGGTCGTCCAGTAACCGGAACAATGTGGGGTTCCACTCCGTCACCTCGAACGCGATATCCTCGGCCGCGAGTGCCCGCTTTGCGCGCTCGACTGTCGTCTTGATCGTGTTGACCCGGACGACCGACGGCAGCGATCGCCGGCAGGCGTCGTAGAACGCCTCGACGTCGTCGACGAGCGGTTCGTACCGCTCGAGTACGTTCATCGTAAGTGCATTTTGCCGGGCCGGTGTTTGTGGGTTTCGACCGTCGACGGCGCGACACAGACCGCGGGTTAGCTGCCGGGGGCGTAATTTCCATCCACAGAGAGCGCGGCAGCGCGAACTGGGATAGTTTACACGGCTTCGATCGCGTCCCCGAGCGTAAACGCCCCTTCATAGAGCGCGCTGCCGACGACGACCGCCCCGGCACCCGCCGCCCGGAGTGTCCGGAGATCCGCGACCGTTGCGACTCCGCCGCTGGCGACGACAGGGATCCCGATAGCCTCGACGACCCTGCGCACGGGTTCGGTCCGCACACCCTCGAGTTGCCCCTCGACAGCCACGTCGGTAAACAGGATCGCACCGGCGCCAAGTTCCTCGTACCGGCTCGCGGCTTCGGCAGGATCGAGCCCCGTCCTTTCCGTCCAGCCTGAAACGAGAACCTCCCCGTCTTTCGCGTCGAGGCTGACCATCACACGCCCGGGATAGCGCCGACTGATCTCCGCGACGATGTCCGGATTCTCGACGGCAGCCGTGCCGAGAATGACGCGATCGACCCCACGGGCCAGCAGGTCCGTGGCGTCCTCGACCGTCCGGATACCACCGCCAAGTTGGACTGACACCTCGACCGCCTCGAGAACTGCATCGATCGCCTGCGCATTCTTTCTTTTGCCCTCGAAGGCACCGTCGAGGTCGATCAGATGCAGCGTCTCGGCGCCCTGGTCGATCCAACGTGTCGTGGCTTCGACCGGATCGCCGTAGGTGCGCTCCGTGCCCCGCTCCCCGCCGACCAGTTGTACGACCTGCCCGTCCTGCATGTCCACGGCCGGGATGACCTCGAACTCCGGGAACATGTCCGGATGTCCGGGACCAGAGGGTGAAAGCGTGTCGGAACGGGACTGGCGACCCCGGCTAAATACGCCGTCCGAGGTAAAAAAACACCTAAGCGGCTCCAGCCGGATTCAGACCACATGGAAGAGGAAGCCTGGCGTTCGATCACGATTATGGAAGACAAGACAGGGGAACCACACGTGCTCCAGCAGAAAATGAAAGTCTACACGTCCGGACGCAACGAGGAATCGGAGGGGTATACGAAACCGATGACAAAACACCGGATCGTCCCGGTCAAGGAGCTCGTCAGTCTGTAATAGTTCCGGCGGCGTCGAACGGATCGACCGGTCACGGTCACTCGTCGGCGTCGTCGAGTAGCCGCGTGAGCGCTTCGGCGATCTCCTCGTAGCTTTGCATCGAGAGCCCGTCGGTCGTGATCAAAACGCCGCTGCGTTCGGCGGCCACACGCAGCAGGTACCCGTTCGTGAGCGAACGGACGGTAAAACGGCACTCGCCGAGTTCGGACGTGTTGTAGGCATTTCGCGTCTCGCGGTAGCCACGCCACTCGTGGCCGACGAAGGTGTTCAGATCCGCGTCCTGTTCGAGGTCGTTGCGCAGGTACAACTGGTCGAAATCCGATGGCGTAAAATACGTTACCGATCGGAGACTGTCTCCTGTGGCTGTCCGCGCGGTCGTGACGATGCTTTCGGCAAGCTCCTCTGACAACAGTTG
>JAQCMX010000238.1 GCA_028274885.1 Haloarculaceae archaeon | reverse complement strand
AGTTTGTCCAGGACGTGTTCTGTCCCCTGCTCGATTGACTGTGCTTCGGTGTCGACGACGATGTCCGGATTCAGCGGCTCCTGGAACGGATGATTGATGCCTGTGAATCTTTCGAGTTTGCCCTCGCGGGCCTTTTCATAGAGCCCCTTGGGGTCCCGTTTCTCGGCGGCGGTCACGGAGCATTTGACGTATACGAGGACGAACTCACCCTCGTCTTCGACGATGTCCCGTGCCTGTTCCTGTGAGTCCCGAAAGGGGGTGATCATCCCGACAATAACGGGGATGTCGTTTCGGTTGAGCAGCTTTGCAATGTAGGCTGTCCGGCGGTTGTTCGTCCGTCGGTCCTCCCGCGAGAATCCAAGATCGGGGTGGAGATGCTTGCGAATATCGTCACCATCCAGGTTCTCGATGTCGTAGCCCCGCTCTACGAGGCGGTCTTCGACGCGGCTTGCAACTGTCGACTTCCCGGCGGCCGGTCGACCCATGAACCAGAGCGTGAACATATTACTCCTCGATAAATACCCCGTCGATACCCAATACTGTTTTGGCAACTTCGGGGCGTATTAGCTCGGGTGGCGGTCGCTCCCCGGCTGACAGCGTCGCGCGAAGTTCCGTGCCGCTTGGTTCCATGTGGTGCTCGCTGTCGTGGGGACAGATCTTCTCCGAGACGATCCCATCACATCTCCTACAGTAGAACGCGTAATGATAGTACAGCGGTTCGATGCCGACATCCCCGATTGCACCGAACAGTTCCTGTGCCTCGAAGTCACCGTAGTAGTTGCCAACGCCGGCATGATCGCGGCCGACGATGAAATGCGTACAGCCGTAGTTTTTCCGGACGATAGAGTCGAACACGGCCTCGCGGGGACCGGCGTACATCATCCGGGATTTAAACATCGACAGGACGACTGAGTCGGTCGGATAGTAGTTCTCGATGAGCGACTCGTAGCCCCTGAGGATGGCGTCGTTCGTGTAGTCGCCGGGTTTTTTTTCGCCGATCTTTGGCTGGACGAACAGCCCATCGACGTGTTCGAGTGCGGACTTTTGTAGATACTCGTGGGCACGATGGGGGACGTTCCGTGTTTGGAACCCGACAATCGTGTCCCAGCCCCGTTTTTGGAACAGGACGCGAGTCTCCTTTGGGGTGAGGTCGTGCGTGCCGTGCCGAGAGATTGCATCCGAGAAGGCTTTGATCGGTCCGCCAACGAAGAAGGGATCTTTGGCTCGAATTGCGCGGACGCCTGGATGGTCACCGTCGGTCGTCCCAAACAACCGGTCACACGTCTGTGCCTCGTTGTACCGGTAGATGCTGTCGGCGTCCATGATGCCGACCGGTGTGCCGTCGGGGCGACGGAGACCGATGCGGGCCCCGGGTTCGATTTCGTTTGCCAGGTCAGAGGTGATGTCGAGAACGATCGGGAGGGGCCACGACACCCCACTCTCGAGAGTTAGGTCGTTGACGACCTTCAGGAAGTCGTTGCGACTCATAAACCCCGCCAGCGGGCTGTAGACGCCGCGGGCGAGGTTCAGGAAGTCAAACAGGAGATTGCGGTCGAGTGTGACGGTTACCATACCTTCGAAGGACTCGCGGAGGTCCTC
>JAQCMX010000235.1 GCA_028274885.1 Haloarculaceae archaeon | reverse complement strand
CATCTGGTGTTGCACGGGTTCTACAAAGCCTACCTGTTTCTCTCCTCGGGGGAGAAAATCGAACACACGAGCCCTGTCGACACCACCCACGAGACGACCGGACTCGGACCGGTCGGGCTGGTCGTGACCGCCCTGACTGCGCTGGCGGGCGGGGCCGTGTTCGTTGTCCTGTCGGGCAAAGGGACCAGCATCGACGGTGGACTCCTGTTGACCGGGTTGGTCGTGTTGACCACGATGCATGCGACCCAGCGGGCCCTGCGCAGGAGCGGGCTCCCGGTGACCTACCGGTACGGCGCCATACCGGTCGTCTTCCTGCCGGCTATTGCGGTGTACGGGGTGGCGTACGTCGCTATCACGGGCGTGATGGAGGGACTGCCGGTCGTCACCGCACCGGTCGAGCTAACGATCGCCCACGGTCTCGTGGCCGCTGCGTTCCTCCTCGCGTACGCCGCCATCGAGACCGGCACCTACCGCTACAGCAATCGTCTGTACGTGACCCTGCTAAATCTCACACAGGCACCACGCGGAACCCTGCTAACCGCACGGGAGGAGTACAATGAGTACTGAAATCGACGTTCAGGACAGCATCGAACAGGCAGCCGACGCCGTTGGATCGGTCTGGCCGCTGCACTCGTTTGTGACTGCTAATCCGCTCTCGGGGTTCGAGGACCAGCCCTTCCACGAGGCCGTTCGCGAGGGCGAACGACTGTTCTCTGGGGACGGCTACCCGAGCGCCGACGTGTTCGGTAAGGCCCTGGCGGACGACCGAATCGACGCCGATATCCTCGACTCCAAACTGTCCGACCACGGCCACGAGGGTGAACCCGAAGCACTGCTCGACCGGATGGCCGCGGCCCAATCCGAGGGGACGACCGGCGGCGCGTCCGACAGGAAGGGTGGGACAGCCCCGGACCGCGTCGACGAACTGCTGACGAAGTGGCTCGCGGCCTTCCTGGATCAGGGCAGGACCCACTGGCCGATGCCCAATCGCGAAAAGGGGTTCTACCTCGCCGTCCGGACGGTGGCTCGCCACGACGGTGAGATCCCCGATCGCGAGCGGCTTGCGGACCTGCCGGACGACCCCGTGGCGGCAATCGAGACGTTGCTCGCCGACCACCCCCGAGAGCGGTGGCCGGCCATCTTCGAGTCCCATCTGGCGGCACTCCCCGGCTGGACCGGCTTCATCAAACAGCGTATCGACGACGATGACGACTGGCAGTCGGCCTACCCGATCACGCTGGCCGGCTATCTGGCGGTCCGCCTGGCTCTGACAGACCTGCTCGACGAGCGGGTAGCCCCACCGGCGGACACAGCAGATCACGCACAGACCGACGACAGCGCCCATGACGGAGGCACGCACCGCGACGATTCCGGGACCGGACCCACAGACGAACAGGTCCCACTCCCCGAGGTCTGGTTGTCTGCCTGGGAAGCAACCTACCGCCGGCAACTGGTCGACGCCGTCGCCGGGGCGGGCGTCGCTCACGACTCTGCCGACGAGGACAGGCGACCGGACGCACAACTCGTCTTCTGTATCGACACGCGCTCGGAGATCATCCGTCGCCACGTCGAATCCACCGGAGACTACGAGACCCACGGGTTTGCGGGCTTTTTCGGGATCCCGATGCGCTACGAGGGGTACGACGCCGATGTGACCGTCGACGCCTGTCCACCCATTCTCGACGCCGAGCACCACATCACCGACCGCCCGACCGGCGAACACCAGGATACGCGGGACAGTTACGCCCGCTGGTCGGACAGCATCGCAGCCGCGAAGGATGTCGTACACACACTCAAGACCAACGCCGCGACAGCGTTCGGGTTCGTCGAGAGTGCCGGCGCCGGGTACGGCACTGCCTTGACCGCCCGAACGCTCCTCCCGGCACGTGTCTATGACCTCCTCACTGCCACCGACGAGCGTGTTCCGGACGACCACGAGTTCTGTGAACCGACAGTAGATCACGAGCCCGGTGGGAGCCACGAGCTTCCTGCTGGTCTCACGTTCGAGGAGAAAGTCGAGTACGCAGCGACAGCGTTCGAGGTCATGGGCTGGGAGCAGTTCGCCCGCGTCGTGGTCTTTGCTGGCCACGCCAGTCAAACGGCGAACAACCCCTTCGACTCGAGTCTCGACTGTGGGGCGTGTGCTGGAAACCCTGGCGGTCCGAGCGCCCGCGTGCTCGCGACTATCTGTAACGACGAAGCGGTCAAAACCGAACTCCGGGACCGCGGGGTCGACGTTCCGGCGGATACCGTCTTCGTGGCGGGCCAACACAACACCACGACCGACGAGGTGGAGCTGTACGCCGAGGACGTCCCCGAGACACACGAACAAGAGATCGAAAAGCTCCGCGCTGACCTTGCGACTGCCCGCGCGGGCGCGGCCGCCGAACGCACAGGAGACATGGGTGTCGACACCGAATCCGGCGTCCGTGAGACCGAGCGCCGTGCCGTCGACTGGGCGGAGACGCGCCCGGAGTGGGGGTTGGCCGGGAACGCCGGATTCGTCATCGGCCCCTCGGGGCTCACGAACGGGCTCGACCTGGACGGTCGTTCCTTTCTGCACTCGTACGACTGGACCACCGACCCGGACGGCGACGCTCTGGAAGCGATCATGACCGGACCGATGGTCGTCACACAGTGGATCAACACGCAATACTACTTTGCGACAGTCGACAACGCGGTCTACGGGAGCGGCTCGAAGGTGACGCACAATCCCGTCGGCAACGTCGGTGTGTATCAGGGCAACGGCGGCGACCTGATGACTGGCCTCCCACTGCAGTCGCTGATGAGCGCAGACGAGGAGCCGTACCACCAGCCGCTCCGTCTTTCGACTGTCGTTCACGCCCCTGTCGAGCGTGTCACGACCATCCTCTCCGAACACGGTTCGCTGGTCGAATTACTTGACAACAACTGGCTGTCGCTGACGGTCGTTGACCCCCA